>NZ_JAAHIG010000183.1:0-17258 GCF_010692305.1 Moorena sp. SIO4G3
AAGGTTTCGTCTCCGGAAGGCTCAACTCCAATTGCTGTATGACCACTCCTCACTCGGACAACAATAGAATGCACCTTGACCGTATTATCCGGTTTTGTACCGATTAATGACGGTTCAAGAGTATCCCAAGCCAGCTGAGTCCCGTTGCTCAAGCAGTGCAAAATTTTGTTCTGTAGGTCTAATGTGCTTTGGTCAGGGGAGCGAATTTCAATTAACCAGAAGGCGTGAACCTTCCAGCGGGCCATCTTGATCCCGGAGGCGGACGCTTTTAACAACGACAATATCTGGTACAGGGGATAAGGGCGGAATGATGCACCGGAGTTCTTGAATCGCAACGCAAGCATGGGTTTGATTGTTGATGGCGTTTACGAGGTTGCGTTGGAGGCGGGAATGAAACAGTGTTGGCATAGGCTTTTGCTTCGGGTGTCCATGGATGAATTCCCAAGCAGGAGATGCTTCTATATTAGGTTGTTGGAGAAAAGCGTTTAAGGAGTTAGTAATGCTGGGTGATTGCATGAATTTTGTTAGCAGAAGAATGCTTAGCAATATTCCAGGTAGATTTTGTAGGGTGCGTTAGGCGGTTTGCTTGATAAAAATAGATGATATTGCCATAGTAATAGCCGTAACGCACCATTGTATTGGTTAAGGAGATTTTGGTTTCAATTTGTATATAGATGGTGCGTTACATTTCACCGCGAAGCACCCTACAAGAGCGATCGCACTGACGGCTGACCGCTGACCGCTGTTCGCGCAGCACCTCAAGTAGCGCATATGCTTACTTTGTGCCATAGCCTGAGTATTGGCGCATAGAAGGTGGCTGAAACCCAATAACAATATCATTTTTGGGAACGTTCATATTAACCAGATCTTGACCAATATCCCATTCAGTATTGTTATTCTGAATCCAGATCTTGCCATTTTTTATCTCTAAATGAACTGAACAGCCATAAACTCTTTCTTTCTTGTCCCAGCCGATGGCCATTACTTGATAATGGTCGTTTTCCGTATCAAAAATGCTATGAATTTCAATGTCACCATGAGAGGGTTTGTAACTGGCATATTGACTCAGTAGTTGCTTGATTATGCTGCGATAAGTTTGAAGCTTTTCTAGATTTTCCATGATACAATTACCTCATTATCAATGTCATAACTTATAGCAATTATTATACCCATGAGGTACAAATCTCTGGGTTTTAGGGAGCAGGGAGCAGGGAGCAGGGAATAGGGAATAGGGAATAGAAAAAAAATAATGTGTACCTCAAAGGTATGAGAAACGCTATAATAGTTTAAGTTGGTACTATTGAATAACAATTTGAGGGAATTCTTTCTGAAAAAACCTTTGGTAGGTGGTATCTGGAACCGCCAAAAATAATTGTCGTTCTGGATCTTTTACCTGTAAGGCTACTCGATAGTTAATGAATTGACCAATGGCAAGGTGGAAGTCTTTAATAGAGGAGGGATTAATAAAAATTTTGATTTCCACTGCCTTCCGCTGACCATTTCTTTCTGCCGCAATTAGTTTTTCGGCACCCAGATCAATAAAAAATTATACTCCGCCGACTTTCAAAAAAAACGGATCATCGGTAATTTGCCAACCATCTTTAATTAAGGCATTTTTGACAACATCATGAAATAAGTCTTTTGCCATTACTCTTGCTCCCTTGGATCACAGGACCTGTGGTATAAAAAGTGTTGGCGGAGGATAACGTAGAAGGCGTAGGGTGGGCAAATAATGTTTGAAAGACCATTGGATTAGTTATCATATCGATTTGCCCACCCTACTACAAGCAAGGGGTAGGGTGGGCAAATCATTAAAGTAATACCATTTGTACATCAATCATGTCGATTTGCCCACCCTACTACCTACTTTTCGCTTCATAACTTGGGCGACTTGACCGTATCTTTCTCCAGTTAACCCTTCTAATGTATCATGTTCAATATCCTCATCCTGTCCTAATTTACTCGTCCATTTTCCGTTTAATAGTTGTCTAGCAACATGAGTGGGTTGATCATTTAACATGTAAATGGCTATTTTTTGATAATTTTCTTCTAAATCAGGGGTTTCACAGATTACATAACCAAGAGTTTCAAAAGCTTTAATAAAAGCCAATAGTGTCTCAACTCTTGGAACATTAACGGGCCAATAACTCTCTTTCATTGGATCTGGCCACCACCATCTTTGAGTATCTTCAGCCGCCCAAGCCACACAATTATAGTCAATTGTATCAGCACTGGTAACGTGATAATTTGTAGAGACTAAATTCGGATAATCCCTTTCAATCCATTGTCTGACCTGCGATAACCACGCCTCATTCCCTACCATTTATAACCGTTACGGAGTCCCCAATTTAGCCATGCTTCGATCATTTTTTGAGTATTCCCCTGATGTTCTTCTTGAACAGGATCTTCTCTAGTAATGGATTTTAAAGCCCAAAACCACCGTCCTGATTTTTGTTCAAGTTCCCTTAATAATAACGGAATTGCCTCTTTTCCCATGCCAATTATTTGTTGATAAGCAGGATGCATAGCTGCTTGAGTGGTTGATGAAATTCCTCTGGTTTCTTCCCGCCACTGGTGAACAAGTTGCCTAAACGTTTGTTCGATATCTTCTTGAATTAGGGACATTTTCTCTCCATTTTGTGGTTGTAAGTAGGGGTAGGGTGGGCAAATCATCAACCATTAACCAATTGATCATCAATCATGTCCATTTGCCCACCCTACTACTGATAATTCTTCACGAAGAATACGACGTAGATCCCCTTGGGTGAGAGGTTGCTCATTTGGCAGTAGAAGATGTTTTTTTAAAGCTTCATTTATTAGAGTCTGATAACCAATTCCAGCCGTTTCGGCCTGTTCTCGAAAATTGGCTAGAATTTCATCATCGAGATAAATAGTAATACGTGTTTTTCCTTTAGAAGGAATTACGGCTCTTCGTTTTCCTTTAGAAAAATCATATTCCTTTCTCATAAGCTTTTGTCTCCTGTTTTGTGGCGCGACGAGCATAAATTAATCGAATCACCTCACCGCGCATGGTATATACAACGACCAATGGTAATCCAGAGTTTCCTATTCCCACTGCGATGAAACGTTCTTCACTAATCGAATCTGGATCAATGTCAAGTCGCTTGACCTTAGGTCACCCTGCTTAACGCGCTCCAATTCAAAATTAAAAATTATTAATTCAAAATGACAATCAGTGGGGGCTTGTACCCAGAATTAATTAATTCAAAATTTCTGATTTTCTTTATTTTGAAGTTTGAATTTTGAATTTTGAATTACCCAAAGGGGTCATGAATGGCTTGGGGATCGAAAAACACCATTTCAGCTTCCGCAAAGGAAACACCATGATGCATGCCAATTGGTTTTTGCTTTACTGGGATCATATTCAAAGGTCATACATATATTATATGTATAACAGAAAGTCTAGTCAAGATTCATGGTGTGGCGTGGCAAGCCTTAAATGTTGCTAAGCGTGCGTACGCATTCGGTTCGGTAGGGTGGGCAAATACTAAACGGAAGGCAATTTGTACTCGAACCGCTTGACCATTTGCCCACCAAACTTGACCATTCGGAGCCGGTAGGGTGGGCAAATACTAAACGGAAGGCAATTTGTACTCGAACCGCTTGACCATTTGCCCACCAAACTTGACCATTCGGAGCCGGTAGGGTGGGCAAATACTAAACGGAAGGCAATTTGTACTCGAACCGCTTGACCATTTGCCCACCAAACTTGACCATTCGGTTCGGTAGGGTGGGCAAATACTATAGGTCAGGCAATTTGTACTCGAACCGCTTGACCATTTGCCCACCAAACTTGACCATTCGGTTCGGTAGGGTGGGCAAATACTAAACGGAAGGCAATTTGTACTCGAACCGCTTGACCATTTGCCCACCAAACTACAAGAGTGCGATCGCATTCGGTAGGGGTAGGGTGGGCAAATACTAAACGGAAGGCAATTTGATCTCGAACCCAAGACCATTTGCCCACCAAACAATATCCGCGTACGCACTCTTCCACTGTTCCCTGTTCCCTGTTCCCTGTTCCCTGGCATAGAATGATATAATTCCTCTCATGTTGATAGATCTTATAGCATCAGATCAGGTAATAGATCAGGCATTTGAGTGGGTCTGTCTCAAACGCGCCCACTATCATTACAATGGGGATATTTGGCAGCTCCGGCGGTGGTGGCATGAGAAAAAGCCCCGTCTACAGCAGCAAATTCGGGCGGGAACCTATCGGTTTCGGGAATTACGACAAATAAAAGGGAAGGAGCATATCATTGAATGGTGGTCGTCTCAGGATGCAATGGTGTTAAAGGCGATCGCAATTGTGTTAACGGAACACCTCCGACCAAATCTTTCCACCAGGTGTTTTCATTTGGCTGGGACGGGCGGCCTGAAAGCGGCGGTGCGGGAAGTTGATCAACATAAGGAAGACAATACCTTTGTTTTTCGCACTGATGTAAAGGGCTATTATGGGCTTTGCTGATTATGGGTATGGTTTTGCCCCCCTAGCCCCCCAATTTGGGGGGGAACAAGACTTTCTTGCGTCCCCCAAAATTGGGGGATTTAGGGGGCTTGACCAAAACCAGATGATTGCGCATTCATTCCTTGATTCAGCAACGCCCTATTATGCCAGTATTGACCACCAGGTTCTTTGGGGCATCCTGCAGCAGTTCGTGGCTGACTTGGCGGTGTTGGACTTAATTCGGCAGTATTTGCGGCGATTTGTCTCATATGGCGGAAATTATGTTGATATTACCCAGGGCATCTCCTTGGGTTGTCCTCTGTCGCCGTTGATGGGGGCGTTGTACCTGAAGCCCTTGGATGACCGGATGGCGGAGTTGGGTTGTTTCTATGTGCGCTTTATGGATGATATCATGTCCGGATCATTAGTTATAAAAAACTTTATCCCTTCAAACCTTACTCCTTTACTTCTGCCTTCTGCCTTCTGCCTTCTGCCTTGCTTTTGCGCTTAGTATAAGTATTCAACCGGACATGATATGATTGGCTCATCCTTGCTCCCACGCGGTGGAAACTGCGCAAGGGGATTAAGGTGGTGAATCAGGTGATGGCGGAGTTGAGGGTGGAGAAACACCCGGATAAGACCTGGATCGGACGGATAGCCCAGGGGTTTGATTTCTTGGGGTATTGGTTTTCGCCACAGGGGTTGGGGGTGGCGAAAAAGACGGTGGAACGCATGGTGGATAAGGTGTCTCGGCTTTACGAGCATGGTGCGGATGAGGTTCGCATTGAGGCTTACCTTAACCATTGGTGGCGGTGGGTTAGAAGTGGGGTGGATGGGGTGAGTCTGTTTGGTTTTGGGTTGGTGATTAACAGGGCTTTAACCCAACAGACAGACAACAGAGGCGATCGCATTCGGAGCGGGTAGGGTGGGCAAATTCTGAGAGTTTGGCAATTTCCTCATGTATTATGTGCATTTGCCCACCACACGATATGCGACCACTTTTTTCGAAAGAACCTTCAAAAAGAAAAATTATAGATAGTATGCCGCCACCTATCAGAACCAAACTCTATAACATGCTCTCTTACAACAGAGAAAATTTCATCACCCATTTGAAGCCCTGTTTCACTAAGCTCCATGTCCGGGTCTAATAATTCCCATACAAAATTATATAAATATACTTCTTGGTTATGGTTCCCGATTTCCCTCATAATGTCCATGACCGTTCCACTACTCTTCACTTCTATATAATCAATATTGTTGGACAATAAGTTTCTGACGAAGACTTGGAACACCTCCCCACCACACTGTACCACCCTTTGGACTGGTAGTATCACTTTATTTGACACCCCCTCCAACTCCCATTTTATTCTCGCTGTTTCTGATTCTCTGTTGACATTAGACTCATTATCTGGCCAAACACCAATTATAGGTTTCCTTCCTTTTGTTCGATTTGTCGAATTCTTGTTATTTGCTGCTGCTTTTTCTCCCATACGGTCTGCCTCCCTTTCCAGAGCCTGGTCATCGTTTCTCCACACACCCCTTTCCTGCTTCAATGCCTTCACCCTTCCCTGCTTCTGCTGCACTACATGCCAAGCCTCATGGGGCAAATGCTTCTGCTGCCCCGGCGCCACATGAATCTCCGTCCCCTGCGCATAAGCCTGTGCCTGCAATTGTGCCGGTTTCTCCGAATTGTAATGCACCCTCACCTCTTCCATCGAGTAGCCAGAGAGCTGTTCTATGCCCGCTTTGAGGCGATCAGGCATGCCGGTTTTGTTTTCTTTTTTGCTCCTACAAGCCCTCATGCTTTCGCCATTTGTCACCGATTCCCCCGCCAACTGTTGTGCTGCTCGCTGCACCCTCCTCCTTTTCGGCTGCACTACCGGATGCCCACCGTGATTCGCCCCTTGCCTGCTTCTATCTCCCTGCTGTCCTAAAGTAAACTTCCCATCCAGCCCGATTTCTCTCCTTCCCCTTTCCGGTTGGGTTACTCCTGATTCTAAGGTGCGCATCACATTCGCACTCATACTTCCCCATTCCCCGACCGCCTCTTCCGCGTTCCACTCCCTTTCCTCTGCATCCAACATTTCTCTTATACCATTCCGTCTTTCGTCTTTCTTTTTTTGAGCTATTGTCCTAGAAGTAGAGTGAGAATATTTCGGTTTATAGGTATGAGTTGTGCGCATAGCTATTTCCTTTTACCTTGTACCCTATTAGAAAACAATATCAGTCGATCCCACCGTCTTTATGGAGCGCGACATGGCACCCCAAACTCTTACCAACTGGTATCACACTAATTTTAGATCTTTGTTACAAGAAATCGAACGAGTTCGTAACTATTTAGAAAACTACATAGAAGGTAAAGAAAATCAACAAATCGTTACTGAATTTGTTGACAATACCTCTGCCCTGGCTCAACTTTGTATCCTATTCAATCTAACCCCAATTGAAAGGGATATCCTGCTAATGTGCGTGGGCCAGGAAATAGAACCTATGTTCCAGTCCTTGTTTGCCAAAGCCCAAAAAAATCATCCTCACAAAAACTATCCTAGTCTTTGTTTAGCTATGGACGCCCTGCCCGGAGCCAGTTGGGATGTCCTTTCTCCCCAAAGCCCTTTATTTTACTGGCAACTGCTCCACATAGAGCCACGAAATCTCCTAACCAAGTCCCCCCTCCATATTGACCAGCATATCCTCTGCTTTCTGTTAGGATACGATACCACAGACCAGGAATTAGCAGGCAAGATCATACCCCAACCGCCTCAGACTAACCCGGTTTTTTTGCCTCCCTCTCAGTTAAGTATCGTGGAGCAATTGAAAACCATTTGGTCTGGCAGCGAGGGGAGAAATAGCTATCCCGTGGTGCAATTATCTGGCTCGGACCGTAGCACAAAATACCAAATTGCCTCCGCCACTTGTCAGGATTTGGGGTTAAAGTTACATACTCTCGACCCATTGGCTCTGACCACCAACCCCCAGTTAGTCTACCAACTCGCGAAGCGTTGGCAAAGGGAAGCAATACTTAGCAATAGTGTCCTGTTTATTGACTGCGATAGTTATAATTTTTCTGAGCCAGGGCGGGAGTATGCTCTGAGCCAATTTATTGATAGTTTCAAGACTCCTTTAATCCTCAGCAGCAATGACCGAAAAATTGACTGTCAGCGGACTATTGTTAACCTAGACATCCCCCCATTGAGCCACCAGGAACAATATGACCTGTGGGAATACCATATAGGGTCAGCAGCAGCAGAACTTAACGGTCAACTTGAGCGCATCGCGGTGAAGTTTAACCTCAATACTGCTACTATTCAAGCCGCCTGTGAACAATTCAAAATTCAAAATTCAAAATTCCCACAAAATCCCGGATCTAGCCCCAAGAGCGCCCTAACCCACCCCTACCCCCTCCCAGGAGGGGAAGCTGGGGCAGACAGATTTCAAAGTCCCCCAGAATTGGGGGATTTAGGGGGCAAAAATCTCAAAGACGAAACCCACCAATCAAATCAATTATGGGATATCTGCCGCCAAATAGCCCGTAATCAATTAGATGACTTAGCGCAACCGATCCATGCTACGGCTACCTGGGACGATATCGTATTACCAACCCCACAACGGCTGCTTCTTGGGGATATTGCCACTCATCTGAAACACCAGTATAAAGTCTATCAGGAATGGGGTTTCGCCCAAAAAGGCCATCGGGGTTTGGGCCTCAGCGCCCTATTTTACGGTGCTAGCGGTACTGGTAAAACCATGGCAGCAGAGGTATTAGCCCAGGAATTACGCCTGGATCTTTATCGCATCGACCTAAGTACAGTTGTCAGTAAATATATTGGAGAGACCGAAAAGAATCTGCGGCGGATCTTTGATGCAGCTGAAACTGGTAGTGCTATTCTGCTGTTTGACGAAGCGGATGCCCTGTTTGGTAAGCGTACCCAAGTTCAAGACAGTCACGACCGCCACGCAAACATCGAAGTCAGCTATTTGCTGCAACGTATGGAAGCCTATCAAGGGTTAGCTATATTGACCAGCAATTTCCAAAGCGCCCTCGATAGTGCCTTTTCCCGCCGCATTCGCTTTGTGGTTGAATTTCCGTTTCCCGGACCCGAAATCCGTATCCAAATTTGGCAGCGGATTTTTCCAGCCCAGACCCCAACCCAAGACTTAAATTACCAGAAACTGGGTCAACTCAATGTAGCTGGCGGAACTATTCGCAATATAGCCCTTTATGCCGCTTTTTTTGCCGCCGCCGCCGATGAAGCCGTGAACATGGAACTAATCTTAGAAGCGACAAAACGGGAATATCAAAAGTTGAAGAAACTATTGACAAACGAAGAGATTGAAGGGTGGTTTTAGTTGTGGGGAATGGGGAATGGGTAATAGGTAATAGGTAATAGGTAATAGGTAATGGGGAATAGTGGCGTAGGGTGGGCAAATGCTTATCCTCTGACCATGTAATCTGGAATCGAGTCCATTTGCCCACCTTCCCTGAGGCGTAGGGTGGGCAAATGCTGTACCTCTGACAATTTGATCTCGAATCCGGTCGATTTGCCCACCCTACAAGCTACAAGCTGCGGGGTTTGGTGGGCAAATCCTGATCTTTGAGCTGACCATGTAATCTGGAATCCGGTCGATTTGCCCACCCTACAAGCTGCGGGGTTTGGTGGGCAAATCTTGATCTTTGAGCTGACCATGTAATCTGGAATCCGGTCGATTTGCCCACCCTACAAACTACTTTATTTTTAATTTTTAATTTTTAATTTTTAATTTTTAATTTTTAATTACCACTAGGGGTCGATTTGCCCACCCTACAAGCTATTGCTGACGGCTGACGGCTGACCACTGACCGCTGAATCCTTACATTCTGACTTCATAATTCATCAAAACCCATAACTTTCGTTTCCCCTATCTTAGATTCATTTAATGCTTTACGGGCTAATTCGTCTAGGAAAGAGGTTTGAGATTGTGATAATGTTTTTTGCCATTTAAGTTCATTCTCAATATCTTCGATTAACTGATGAGCAAGTTCGTCTTGTATCTCTTCTGGTAAATTTTGTGCTTTCTGAAAAGCCTCTGTTAATAGATAAGTCATTAATTTCAGTATTTATATTGAAGTCGATAAATAAATGTTAGCTTAAGTTTCCGTTTAGATGCCTTATAGCGGCAATAGGGGCGGGGGCGCGGGGAGAGCGATCGCGCTGTGGGGTAGTAGGGTGGGCAAATGCTTCACATCTGACAATTTCATCTGGAATCCGGTCGATTTGCCCAGCTTCCCTGAGCGGCTGTGGGGTAGGCGTAGGGTGGGCAAATCCTGATAATCTGACAACAATATCTCGAATTCTGTCAATTTGCCCACCCTACAAGCTGCGGGGTTTGGTGGGCAAATCCTGATAATCTGACTGATCATGTAATCTGGAATCCGGTCGATTTGCCCACCCTACAATAACTAGGACGGGGAGTGTCAAAGACTTAGCTAATAGCCGGAAAACTCCCACCAATAAAGTGAATATCACTGAAGGTTTCGATCCACAAACGAGCACCACAATCAAGGGGATTATCCGGCTGATAAACAATCTTACACGGACCAAGGATTTCGACTTCATTACCGTAGAGATTAGTGCCCTTTCGTTTTACTGAAATCACTGGCTTCCGGTCTTTGGGGCTTTTCTTCATATTCGAGCCAATGTGATTGCGATTGACATTAATCTTGGCTAAAGCTGGCGGACGACTAGTGCGCCATTTGCCCTTGGGTCCACGATTACCTTTAGTAATTTGTGGCAAATGGTTGAACAGAGGAATAATCCAGAATTTCCCGCTTTTATAGGCACCCCGGACCCGACCCTTCTCTAGGAGTTGGCGCAATCGTCGAGAAGAAATTCCTAATAGAGATGCTGCTTCAGTAGTTCCAACGCACTTGTTCATCAGTGGACTCTCCCTTAACTATTCCGATAATACTAGTTTAATGGATAAAAGAGAAATTGACAATTTATTTTTTTAGGGAACAGGGAATAGGGAACAGGGAATAGGGAGGAAAGTGTGGTAAAAGTGGTAGATATGGTAAGGGTGGAGAGCAAGTCAAGTGCTGTGGTTTCCACTATTAGCGACTGCGTCAAAACCGGAATAGTTAGGAAATCGGGAATCGGGAATCGGGAATCGGGAGTCGGGAATCGGGAATCGGGAATGCGATCGCGTAGCGTGACCAAAGGTCAATCGCTTTTAGCGTGGCCTACGGCCAATCGCGGAGCGGCTCCAAGCCCCATCGCACATAGTTACTTAAATAAAATAATTAATCAATTAATTATTTAGCTTGGTACACAGGATTTTTCCCCACTCCACTACTCCACTACTCCCTGCTCCCTACTCCCTGCTCCCTACTCCCTGCTCCCTACTCCCTGCTCCCTGTTCCCTGTTCCCTGTTCCCTACTCCCAACATTTGTTACAAAAGTTTTCAAAAAATGTTATAATGAAAGATTATTTGTGTTATAATAAAAATACCGTGGACGCTAAAACGTTCCACGGTAAGAGCCAGCCGCTGATTTTTCCCGGGTCTCCGGCTGGCTCTAGAGCCCCAGTTAAGGAGATACCTAATATTTTATGTCGTACTCTCAACGCCTATATCCATGGGCGATCATGCGCCTATTGCCGAAAATGCAGCGGATGGTTGTTCGTCGTTTCCGGAACCGCTCTGATGCGGAGGGTCACTTGCAGGCTCTTAAACGGCTGATGCCTGATCAAAAATTTATTATTATCTTCGATTTAGGAGACCCTATGGACGGCGAGTCTATAGACGGCGAGTCTACAGACGAAGAATCTGTAAGAAACAGGAAGTCTGAAAAGCCCAGCTCTTCACTAATCAAATTTTAGTTTGATTCCAGAAATAGTGGCGTTGCTGAATTAAGGAATGAATGCGCGATCATTTGGTTTTATTAAAGCCCCCTAAATCCCCCAATTCTGGGGGACTTTGATAGTTTTGTTCCCCCCAGAATTGGGGGGCTAGGGGGGCAAAACCATACGCATAATCAGCAACGCCGAAATAGTCCTGGATGTAACTCAAAAATTATTCTTGATTCATTGGGTAAGTCGGGGGGATTGCTCCCCCGTCGTCCCCTAAGCACCGTGCGAACAAGTCTCCAAGTACACGGCGCAACCAATTCCTTTATACACGTTATCTTTTAGCCAGTTCTTATTCCTTAGATGACCGCTTTTGTACCTTTTGGCTTTTGGGCGGCTTCTGTTTAGGAAGGGCTTTAATCGCTCGAAACAGTGTTTCCTGTATCTGAGGATTGCTGGCTCCCAAGGCGTGGATGGTCTTGTGACAGTCTTCGTGGACGTACACTAGGTTATTGTATTTGTCCTCACCACCTTCGCTACGCGGGATGATGTGATGTAGATGTACCTGATTATAATCCCCTAGTGGTTGGCCGCAATATGGGCAAGTGTATTTTTGCCGTAGGGCTATCTTGTTCTTACCTTTGGGAAGTCTTCCCTCTGCGGTCTTTTTAGCTTGGGCTTTCTCCCTCTTTTCCCAGTATTCCCTAAGGTTAGGGTTGTCTGGGGAGTAATCATATGTTATTAGGTTATGCCTTTTTATTGGTGTCCACGCTGCTTTTTCTAAGTATGCGTCAATAGGAGCCAAAGACCCATTTATCCTGTCTTCCGGGACAAAATTTTCCAAAGTGTTTGGATGATATCTTATCCCAAGACATGTTTTTTGGATATCTTCTTAATCCCCACCTTTTCAATTTCCAGAATACATATGCATCCAGTTTATTGAATGTCTCTTGGCTATTGTGATAATTTGCCCAACCTCTGATTAGAGGTTGCAGTTCTCTGAGTACTGCTTCTGGGGGAGCACCTTTTAGTTGTGCCATTGATATCTTTATCTTCTTCTTGATTTCTCTCAGGCTTTTATTCGACGGTTTGATTAGGGTTATGAATCCGGTTTTTTGACAAGATGTCTTGTACTTCCTGAAATTCCATCCTAAGAAATCGAATCCTTCTGTTAAATGGGTTATCCTTGTTTTTTCCTCAGAAAGTTCTAATCCTTTTTTGATTAACCAGTTTTTTGCGATTATCTTAGCTTCTTCCGCATCTTCTTTTGATTCACAGAGAATCACAAAGTCATCGGCAAAGCGGACTAGAGTTCTTTTGGATAGGTTATTCCAGCCATTTGTGGAAGGGTATTTTCTGTATTTTATTCCTAGTTCTTTTTCCAGTCCGTGAAGGGCTATGTTGGCCAGGAGAGGGCTTATTATTCCCCCCTGTGGGGTACCCGCTATTGACGGGTGGAACGTGTTGTTATCCACGTAACCTGCCTTTAACCAATCCTTTATTAGTCCTCTAGCTGGGAAGTTTTTGATGGATTCAAGTAAGGGTTGGTGGGATATATTGTCAAAGCAACCTTTGATGTCGGCTTCGACTACCCACCATTTCCTGTTGTTTTCGCCTTTGATATTTTTGAAGATTCTTTGTTGGGCGTCATGGGTGCTGCGTTTTGGTCTGAAACCGTAAGATGTACCCTCGAATTGTGCTTCCCATGTTGGTTCCAAAGCGTTCTTGACTATGGCTTGTAAACATCTGTCGGTGATACTGGGTATTCCTAGAGGACGTTTTTTGCCATTACTCTTTGGTATGTAGATGCGTTTGGTTGGCTTTGGTGACCATGACTTTAGAGTTGTTAAGGTCTGTACCATTTGTCCCCGTTGTTGGGGATTCAGGCATTTTTCCTTATCTACTCCTGCTGTCTTTTTGCCCTTGTTGTCTTGGGTGGCTCTGCGGACTGATACCTGGATGTTGCTGTAACTCCTCAGCATTAAACGTTGGAGTTTATTGACTTTTTTCCAGTTACCTTCACGTGTCGCTTTGAAGATACGTTGTCTTAACTTCCTTACCTGCCTGTGGGCTTCCTTCCAATTGATGGAGTGCCAGTTGGTGGTCTGTTCAGTTACGATACCGTTAACCGGTTCTATCTTTTCCATGTACAATTTAAAGTAATTAAGTACGTTCTTCTCTTACTCGGAATTAGCTCTGAAATTCAGCGCTCTTTTCGAGGGAGGGATTTTCCCTCTATCCGACCGGTTATTTATTCCCGTTCCCTTTCAGGTTGTCGGCCTTCCCTTGGTTCAGTCTTTTACCGAATTGAGAGTTATACCTTCCCTTGCGGTTTGGCTACCCTGTGTATCGACCTGACACCAGGGACTCCATCTCGGCTTACCCGGTTACACACATTGAAGATGCGAATCTGAGGTTGCCGTCTATACACCGAGTCTTCTACAGGATTCGATTGACCTAAGACCGCCAGTCAATCTTGAGACTTCTACATTCATCATCGAATTTATCGAATGCATCAATACTCACGGTGCCTTTAAACAACGGTTCGTGTCCCTCAACCTTTTGATTCTTTCCCTGTTCGGTTATCCCCGATCCGATGGTTCGGGTCAAACCTACTTTCTCTCTAGCTTTGAGACCTAATTCTTCAGGGGAGACTTAGTTTTGTTTCACCAAATCATCCTTCGATTTAACGCCCCTTCGAGTGGGAATCAGCCTGAATCCTAGGCTGTGGAAGGCTCTTATACCTTCCGCTTCAATGAGCGCCTTCATCGGTCGCCCGGTCAATTGTATTGTATGGCAAAACCTGTAGATAGCGATGCAGCGCGGTCTTGGGGGTTTCCCCCATGAGCGACTGCATCAAGACATTGGTAGCAAACGCTTAATCAGTCTCGCTCCTAATGCTTGGGTGCAATGGGTAACCGGTAATCCCCAAGTGCGGGCATCTCAGTTACTTGATGCTGAGTTTCAATGGATTAGTCGCGAAAGCGATGTGATTGTCAAAGCAAAGAGTCCTCAACATCAAGAATTTCTGATTCTCAATGAATTACAACTACGGTATGACCAGAACATGCCTCAGAGAATGCGCAATTATGTCGCTTTAGCAGAGGAAAAATACAACCTATCCGCTTATCCAGTATTAATTAATATCTTGCCGCCCCCATCCACAGTTACCATTGTTGACTGCTACGACAAGGAATTCATGGGATTAAAAGCCCGTCAAGATTATCGGGTAATTAATCTCTGGGAAGTAGAGGCTGAATTAGTATTAGAACAACCTTTGCCTCCCCTATTTCCATTTGTCCCGATCTTATTTGGAGGTGGTAGTGAATCGAAATTGCGGTCAGCGGTGCAGGCTTTACGAGCAGATCAAACCTTAAATCAACTAGAACCGCTCTTAGCGTTCTTTGCTAGCTTTGTCCTAGAGATACCTTTAATTCAACAAATCATGAGGTGGGATATGACAGTATTACGAGAATCACCCTGGTATCAAGAGATTTTACAAGAGGGTCTTGCTCAAGGCATCCAACAAGGGATTGAACAAGGGATTGAACAAGGAATTGAACAAGGGATTGAACAAGGGATTGAACAAGGAATCAAACAAGAACGTCGAGGCAGTTTAGAGCGCATCCTTAAACTGCGATTTTCAGAGATTCCTGTCGAGATATCCGTCAGAATTCAAACCTTAAATCTTGAACAATTAGAAGAGTTGATGGCCACAGCATTAACCGTTAACTCCCTAGATGAGTTTAGTGAACATTTGCCCAATTAATTAAATAAGGCCACACCCCACCTCGACCGTGGGGTGGGTTTTCCTCTTGATTTTAGTTCTCCCAAAGTGACAGAACAGAGATAGAGCGTTTATCGATTTTATGAGGTACAGTATTGATGCAGCGCATCCCGATTCCCTATTCCCGATTCCCGATTCCCGATTCCCGATTCCCTATTCCCGATTCCCGATTCCCTATTCCCGATTCCCGATTCCCTATTCCCGATTCCCTATTCCCTATTCCCTGCTCCCTGCTCCCTGCTCCCTGCTCCCTAAAACCCCGAAATTGTGTACCTCATAGCTATGATAAATGCTAGAGTTGTGATTGCTGAACTAACGTCTCGGAATATAGCCAGCCTCTTTAATCAGCTTTTGTCCTTCATCTGTTAATAGCAAGTTGACATAGGCTTCCCCGGCTCGCTCATCCCCTTGACCATCTTGTTTGATTATTACAAACAGACGACGGGTGATCGGATATGTCTTGGTTTTAAATGCCTCACTATTCAGTTGATTGCGTCCTTGTTGAGGACAATTTTCTGTTGGGATAAGTGGGGGTTTATAGGGAGTAATAAAAGAATCAGTTTTGGATATCCTCAGAGGTAGAGGTTTTACTTTACACTGAGTAACAATCTCAGGAGCCGAAGCATAGTAAATAGCACCTTTCGTTTCAGCTACCTTCCTCACGGCAAGAGTAGTCGTTGGGATAAAACTAACCTTTTGATGAAAATCATCTCCTACCAAAATAGTCTTGCGAAAGAACTCAGTAGTTCCACTTTCATTAGGGCGAGAGTAAGGGGTAATGTTTAGATTGGGACCACCGACTTGACGCCAGTTTGTAATTTTCCCGGTATAAATAGCCTTGAGTTGCTCGGTTGTTAAACCTTTAATAGTTAGGTCAGGATGAACAGCAATAGCAATAGCATCACTAGCAACTTGAACCTGCTTAAGTTTAAATCGTCTATCGTCAGCCTCTTGGAACTCACTTTTTTTAATTGGTCGTGAAGACAACACGAAAGAAATTTGACCATCTAGCAACATTTTGATGCCCGTTTCTGTACCCGGTGGTAGGGTAGGATGGTGGTAGTAAGTCAAGTTAACCTTAGGAAAAACTTGTTTTATCCTTGGATCTACTTTACGGCGAATCGGCACCCAAGATGTGCTTCCACTGTAAACCCATGTTCCTGAAGGAATTTTATCAACATAAGCAAAACAAGGAATAGGTTGGGTTCCATTCTGTTTATAGTTTGAGGCTTGGTCAGGACAAGGCTTTGATAGTGTCGTTAGTGGTTCCTTCGGTTTTAACCATAACCCAATCCCAAGACAAATTGCTACTATACCTAGTCAGGTTACTAATAACTTAATTGGTAAATTTTTAGGTGAGATAGAAGGTGGCTCAGATTGTGGCTCAGATCGTTGCTCAGATCGTTCCTCAGATGGTGGTTTATAAAGTTTTTGCCAAGTTAGTGGCTGCTCTAATGCGGATTCCCTAATACAAAGGGTTGGCAACCACATAGCACCTGGATACTGTAAATTAAAATGTTCAAGGTGTTTTCGTGCTGTATTAACCGAAGCAAAAAGAGATTTTTGACTGGTAAACTCCTGGAAAAAATACTGTAAGAAAGCGATCGCTACTGGATCGGGGACAGGTTCTCGCATCACAATAGTACGAGGAAGGTTTAACTTCCCTAGTTGGTTCGCTAACCCCAAACCATCACAGGAATTAAAAATAGCTAGCTGTAATCCTTTATCTATGGATGCTTTTAGGGAATTTTTGAAATCCTCAATACTTAAACTATCTTGGTCATTCAGCTCAATCCAACCAATTTGCCCATCTTGATCTGAGCCACTGTGACCGGTAAAAATAAAGATATGGTAGCCTTCTGTTTCCCAAAGGGCATCACATAACTCCCGGATACTAGGCTGCATCAGACAGATTACCTCTGCTCCTTTTTCTTCTAACTCCTGGATTACCTTAAGATCAGCAAAGCGTGTTGATATTGTCACTCCTACCCACAACCAGCAAAATTCTGACTTTGGAGCAGGCTTGAGCAGGAATGATTTTATCCTTAGGGCGACCGATACTTTTTAGCTACCAAAATCTACAAATCAGATTTTGGCTCACGCTTTGCAAGCTGGATTTTGCCAGCCAGGGGGTATCTCCCAAGGCATTACCCGGACTATGCCCGGCTTAGCGCATAAATT
>NZ_JAAHIG010000184.1:0-17087 GCF_010692305.1 Moorena sp. SIO4G3
TCACCAAAGTTGTCACCAGCAATTACACTGGAGCCAAAAAGATACTCAGGAGCCGTGTGAGGTGAAAACTTCACGCACGGTTCTGAAGCGGAGGTGCCCTGGATAATACCAGGCATCGACCGTAACAGGTAATCCATTCAACTGTTTTACAGCAAACTCTGAGGCAGTTAGATGTTGCTTTCTCTAAGTTTTTTTGCATGAGAAACTGGATACCCAAAACCTAAGAGAAGGTCGCGGTTTAGAAGTTTTAAATATGCACCTGGTCAAGTTAAATTAAACGGTGACAGAATATACCTTCCAGGAATTGGCTGGATGGGCTTTTACAACTCTCGCCCTATTCCTGAAGGATTCACTCTAAAATCTGTGACTGTTCGTAGGAAAGCTCGGGGATGGTTTGTCAGTCTTCAGATCGAAGACAAGTCAGTTCCGGCAATCCTTACAAAAGACAAGTATGAGATTGATCCTTTAAAAGTTAAAGGTTGTGATCTAGGTATCAATAAATTAATCAGTATATCTAATGGGAAGACAATAGCGAATCCAGCCAAACAAAAATCTTTTAGGCGTAGAGAAAGGCGACTAAAACTCAGACAAAAAGCGGCTAGCCGAAAAAGGAAAGGATCTAAAAATAGAGGAAAGTCTTACTCTAAGGTAGCTTCACTTCATGAGCGGATTACAAACAAACGTACTGCGTATCAATGGAATGTTGCCAATCAATTAGTTAATGGAACAGATGCCCTAGTTTTCGAGGATCTGAACATCAAGGCAATGAAGTCTCGGTGTAAACCCAACAAGAACGAAAATGGCGGATATGACCGTAACGGACAATCCGCTAAAAGAGGTTTAAATCGCTCAATATCTAATGCAGCCTGGGGAGAACTAGTCAAAAAGGTAGAGGTCGTGGCTGCAAAGTCAGGCATACCAGTAGTAAAGATAAATCCCAGGCATACGTCTGTTGAATGCCCAAAATGTCATCACATAAGTAAAGCCAACAGAAAAAAGGAAAAGTTTGTTTGTACCAACTGTGGCCACTATGATGATGCCGATATTAATGGGTCAATAAATATCAGAATGCGGGGTCTAAAAAAACTGGGTATTGACCCTAGAGACGAAACCTTAGATAGTGGAGCCTTAATTACAAATTTTTAACCCTTTTACTCATAGCCTGCAAACTATAAAGGCTCCACTATCTTACGGTAACTTTAAACCCAGCTACCTCCGGTGCGGGGGAAAGTTACGCCCTTGGAGATAACAGCAACATAGTTGTTGTGCCGGGGAATCCCCATCCCTCGTGATTAGTGGGGAGGTTCAATCATCCTTTTCTCTATAACCGTAAGTTATTTTTATTCTATAAACTATATCCTTAGGTTTGATATATATTTTTTTTATATTTTAGGGAGTATTGAAAAACATAAATTAACTCAATTTATCCTTTTTTAGGTTATCTATTAATAACCATATTATTGCCTAAAATTTGCTTTTTTTAATATTTTTTACCAGACATTAAGTGTATTTTGGGTAATTTTCAAGAGACGACTAGCTTGAGTTTTTCCCATGCCATCGTCAATAGCTCTCATGACTTTTGTTCTTAAATCGTAACTGTAAGGAACGGTTTTTTTATTAATTAATTAATAAAGCTTGACTTGATTACTAGTATGTCCTATGCTTTGCTTCGACTGCTATAGGACGGAACGATTTGGGGGTCAACGAGTGCTCGACAAAGTCAAACAGATGGGCAAGGCGGTCTCGCGGTTGTATCTGATTTGGGTTGATGGAGGCAATAGTTGTCAGCCTTTGATCATGTGGGTCATGGATTTCTGCGGTTGGATGGTACAATTCGTACTTCGACCCCAACAGACCAAAGGCTTCGTCCTGCTTAAAAAGCGTTGGGTAGTCGAGCGCACTTTTGCTTGGCTGATGGGATGCCGTCGATTGGTCAGAGACTTATGAGTTATGGGCTGAAACATCAGAGACATTCATTTATCTGGCAATGATACGGATCATGGGTCGCCGCTTGGCCTAAAGTTTGACCTCTGATCACTTTTCAAACATCCTCTTAGTTCAATCAGTAAGATTCTTGATGCGGCAATTTCAATTTAGATATGAAACAAAAACTGACCTGGTGGCAAATAGCTAAACAAGGGCTGACTTATCTTTTCATGTTCGCTCTGAGTAGTTTTCCCTCAGAGGTAGTCGCTGAGACCTTTCGTCTCAGGGAAGCAACAATCGCAGAGATTAACCAAGCTTTTGAGAAGAATGCACTCACTTCCGAACAATTAGTGCAACTTTATCTCAATCGTATTGAAGCCTATGACGATCAGGGGCCGAAAATTAATGGGCTAATTTCTATCAATAACAATGCCCTTAAAGAAGCAAGGGCGTTAGACCAAGAACGCCAGCAGAAAGGACCGCGAAGTCCTTTACATGGCATCCCCATCATTCTGAAAGATAACTATGACACTACCGATTTACCCACAACAGGAGGATCGGTGCTGCTGGAAGGTTCCTTACCCCCCGATGATGCTTTTACTGTTAAAAAGTTGCGAGAGGCAGGAGCCATTATTCTTGGTAAAGCAAACATGAGTGAATTTGCTGAATCCTATGGTAGGCTAGGTTACAGTTCCCTTGGGGGACTGACACGCAATCCCTACAAATTAACTCGTGATCCTTCGGGCTCGAGTGGAGGCAGTGGGGCTGTAATTGCGGCAAATTTTGCTGTTTTAGCCACCGGAAGCGATACTTCAGGCTCAATTCGTGGCCCTGCAGCAGTAGCAGGTCTTGTCGGTATCAAACCCACTCAGGGACTGGTGAGTCGGGATGGTATTATCCCCCTAACCCTCTCCTTTGATAGTGCAGGCCCTATGGCTCGAACCGTGACAGATGCAGCGATCGCTTTGGGTGTAATGGCAGGGGTTGATCCCAATGATTACCGTACCCTGGAAAGTGAAGGGAAAACATATAAGGACTACACGCAGTTTCTCAATAAAAAAGCCCTAAAAGGGGCAAGAATTGGGGTAGCGATTGATTTTCGGGGTGGGAACCCTGAGGTAGATGCTGCAACTGATGCCGCAATTGCTAAGCTGAGGGAATTAGGTGCAACAGTTGAGTCGGTGGATTTCTCTCCCAAATTGGAAAACCTCTGGCCTTTCATGGAAGAGGTAACAGAGGCTGAGTTTGAACCCCAGATCGATAGTTACCTCAAAAACCTCCAGCTTCCATTCCCTGACACCCTGAGGGAAATGTATTCGATGAGCTTATCTAACCCATTAGTCAATTCAGAACAGGCTCTCAATCCCGGTCGCGTCGGAGGGTTTGGAGAGTCTCTAAAGCATCCAGAACTGGCTGATCCCGAATATCTTTATATTCTCCATTTCGAGTTTCCTAGGGTTCGCCAGGAGATTTTATCGATTATGAGTGCCCAAAATCTCGACGCGATTATTTGGCCCACCATGACTTGTCCTGCGGGTCCGCTCTATAATGTCGAGGATCCAACCTATCAATGTGCCTCAAGTGACCCCTACATACCAGGGTACTTAGCCAATGTTTCTGGTTTTCCCGGCATTTCTGTGGCAATGGGCTTTACTGAGCAGGGATTACCCCTAGGACTGACTTTCTTTGGTAAGCCTTACAGTGAGCCTACCTTACTGGGATTCGCTTATGCTTACGAACAGGCAACCCAGTTTCGGCGACCTCCAACAACCACTCCTGCTTTGCCTGGTGAAAATTTTGACTATTAGTGGGTAACTGAGATTTTTTGGGATCTAGACAAGTACAGACCGAATTATAACTAACTGAGTATCAAGGTACTACTAGTACTTCTAATGAGCGAATCGGAACTATTTTAGATGACCTGATTCAGCAATCTAGAAACAACCAATAAATCAATAGAAATCATCCACAAATCCCTACAATAAATCGTAGGGATTTTTCTAATCTCTTAGAGCTGATTTCTAAAGGTAGTCATTAGAAATGGACTACAACTCTGGTAGTCCTTGTTGTATCTTAGTGGCTTGACTTCCTCTCCAACCTGGGGAATGTGGGTTTAAGCATTCAGCCACAAGACTTAAGATTTCCTGGGAATTTTAGGAATTACTAGGAAAACTCCGACAATCAACACTTTAATTAGTAGTGGGGCAAAAACAAAGCTTAGGAACAGGCAAATTATCACTATTAATAATGATGCCACTTTCAAGATTTCTTCTGTAGTGTTCACAGAAAGGTAAGTAGCTACTGCAGCAATCACCAAACTGATTAGTAAGGGCATATACTCTCGATTGAGTCACTAAATACTAATCAGGGTTAACCCTTAACTTTTATGGCTGAGATGGGCGTTTTGTTACAAAAATTAACTTAAGTTAACATTATGGATTTTTGGCGTTGCTTAAACTACAGGTGATAGGACACAATATTATCAGTACTTGCTGAAGACTTAAAAACGTAAGCTATCAGCTATCAGCGTGTCGCGTATCAGCTATCAACTCTCAGCTTTTGAATAAAATAAGTAAGCATTGGTTTAATCTCTGTTAAGTCAGCACCTCAAGTAGCGTGGCCTTTGGCCTTGGCTGACGGCTGACGGCTGACGGCTGAATCCTTACTTAAAAACAGTCTGGGTTTCTCTAGCAAGGCATGAGCCCACAAAACTAAGCCAAAAAAACTAAAAATTAGCAATAAACCATCCTAACCAGGGGAAAACTAAAGGGTACAACTACTAGATACCTGTAAGTAAGCGATGAACTTTAGCTTTAACTTTTTTGATCTGTTCTGGATTTTCCTGATCATCTCCTCGTTGCAGCCCTTGTGGCAACGTCGCCAGATGCAATATAGACGTTTTCGAGCTTTGCAAGAATTCGAGGAGAACCGCAAAAGTCGGTTAATTTTACTGATTCACCGACAAGAGTCTATTAGCTTGTTTGGCATCCCTGTTTCCCGCTACATATCTATTGAAGATTCTGAACAAGTGCTCAGGGCAATCCGTCTAACTCCACCAGATGTCCCTATTGATCTTATTTTACATACTCCTGGGGGATTGGTGCTGGCTACAGAACAAATTGCTAGAGCTTTAATTCGTCATCCTTCTAAAGTTACTGTCTTTGTACCTCACTATGCCATGAGTGGTGGTACTATGTTAGCCCTAGCCTCTGATGAAATTGTGATGGATGCCAATGCTGTGCTTGGACCAGTTGACCCTCAACTAGGGAATACAGCTGCTGCTAGCATTCTCAGAGTTGTGGAGCAAAAGCCCCTTGAGAGTATTGAGGACCAAACCTTGATGATGGCCGATTTGGCAGGCAAAGCCATTAAGCAGGTGCAACGTTTCGTGCGAACGCTACTGCTAGACGATATCCCTAAGCAGAAGATTGACCCAGAACACATCGATAGAATTATTGACTTTCTTACCACTGGTCAAATTACCCATGACTGTCCGATTACTGTCGAGGAAGCCTCTGAACTAGGTCTACCTGTCACGGTTGGTCTACCTAAAGCTATCTATAAACTAATGGATTTGTACCCCCAACCTCAAGGTGGACGTCCATCGGTACAGTATATTCCTCTGCCGTACAAACCTACTCCTACGTTACCGGATACCACCAGCAGACCGTTATCCGACAAGTAGTTTTTAATAATGCTGGAATGATGAGATAATCGGGTGAAGTGGATAAAATCAATGGCTCCACTCAGGGCTTAGTACGTAAGTTACAGTACTCTTACTGGATATAAAAACCTTAGGGAAGCCCTACCATACGATTAAACCATCTGAAGAAGGAGAATTTAGGATAAATCTGGCAGGGCATACATCAACTTATTCCAGCATATCCCAATTTGGGGTTTTTGTGTCTTTTTCATCAGAGGGCAATTGGTAATTAGGTAAGCGATCAGCTATCAACTATCAGTCATCAGCTATCAGCTATCAGTTATCAGCCTATGAACACGCTGCTTGAGGTGCTATCAGCCATTAGCTATCAGCCATTAGCTGTAGGCCAAGCTACGGGAACGAGACAGCTTTTGAATAAAATAAGCTGAGTGCTGAGTGCTGAGTGCTGAATACTCACGTTATTGGTAATTTGATCAATCTAAACTTTCCCACTCCTAACCGAATTATAAGATAATACAATTGAGGTATGCGTTTGTCTCTGAGCCTTGATTCAATCTGAAACCTTAGAACTACTGGAATGGTCCCGCCTGTGCCAACACCTGGCTACGTTTGCGGCTACTAAGCTGGGAGCCTTTGCGGCTCGTTATCTCCACCCCCCAGCAACTCAACGGGAAAGCCTAGACCTGCTAGCCCAGACTAAAGAAGCCTATCAACTGGAAACTAGTTTAGACACAGGACTAACCTTTGACGGCATCCAAGATATTGGTGAATCTCTGGATCGCTCAGAGCTCCAAGGCATTTTGTCTGGTGAGGAACTATTAGCGATCGCAACAACCTTAGCTGGTGTGAGGCGTCTACGGCGGTTTATTGAAGACCAAGAAGATGTACCAATTCTGAAGGAACTGGTGGCTGACAGCCGCACTTACCCAGAACTTGAACAAGAAATTCACCGTTGTATCGATGAGCGGGGCGATGTAGCTGACCGGGCAACCCCGAAGCTGGCAGGGATTCGGACTCAGATGAAATCATTACGAGACCGAATTTATGAAATCCTCCAGGGGATTGTCCAGCGTAAAGGGGGGGCATTACAACAACAGTTAATTACTCAACGGGGTGATCGGTTTGTACTCCCGGTTAAAGCTCCCCAGAAAGATGCTATTCCTGGTATTGTTCAGGATACCTCTAGCACCGGTGCCACCCTATACGTAGAACCGAAGGCTATTGTTAGCTTAGGCAATCAACTTCGGACCCAGCGGCGGCAAGAACAAGTGGAAGCGGAAGCAGTACGTCGTGCGTTGACCGAACAAGTAGCAGCAGTTAAGCCAGACTTGGAACGGTTGCTGGTTGTAGCAACTACCCTAGATTTAGCTACCGCTAAGGCAAGATATAGTCTGTGGTTAGAAGCCAATCCCCCCAGATTTATTGACCGCAATCAGAATGAAAGCATTACTCTACGGCAACTACGCCATCCTCTACTGGTATGGCAGCAAAAACATGAACAAGGCACATCAGTTGTTCCCATTGATGTCCAGATTCAGTCCTACATTCGGGTAGTTGCTATTACCGGTCCGAATACTGGCGGTAAAACCGTTACCTTGAAAACCTTTGGTTTAGCGGCACTGATGGCAAAAGCTGGTTTATTTGTGCCAGCAAGGGAACCAGTAGAACTTCCTTGGTTTGAGCAAATTCTGGCAGATATTGGGGATGAGCAGTCTATAGAACAGAGTTTATCCACTTTCTCGGGTCACATTCGCCGAATTAGTCGGATTATTGAGGCGATAACTACCCCAAAAGAAGAGTTACAGGTTGACAGGTTGAAGGTTGTTCGCGAAGCGTGGCCGAAAGGCCAAGGTTCTCAAGAGTTACAGGTTGAAGGTTATCTGGTTGAAAGTTTTCCAGACAACATTCAACCAGATAACATCCAACCAGACAACATCCAACAACCTTCAACTCCTAATTCGTCACTCGTACTATTAGATGAAGTGGGAGCAGGGACTGACCCGGCAGAAGGTAGTGCATTAGCTATCGCATTACTGAAATACCTGGCAAACACAACACAATTAACCATTGCGACTACCCATTATGGGGAACTCAAAGCACTAAAATATCAAGACGAGCGGTTTGAGAATGCCTCGGTGGAGTTTGATGACCAAACCCTCTCACCGACTTACCGTCTATTGTGGGGTATTCCTGGTCGCTCCAATGCCTTGAGCATTGCTAGGCGCTTAGGGTTAAACCCATCGGTGGTGGATCAGGCTCAAACCCTTTTGGGGGGAGCTTCGGAAGATGTGAATGAGGTAATTGCCGGTTTAGAAGCTCAACGGCGCACTCAGGAAACTAAAGCCCAACAGGCCAATCAGTTACTGCAACAAGCTGAATCTCTCCATCAGGAACTTTCTGAACGGGCAAAACTTTTGCAGGACCGGGAACGGGAATTGAAGCTTTCTCAGGAACGGTCTGTGCAAGATGCGATCGCACAAGCTAAGAAAGAAATTGCCCAAGTGATTCGGCAGTTGCAACAAGGCTCCCAAACCGCTCAAAATGCCCAAAAAGCCACAAACGCTCTTAAGGAGATTGCCGAGCGTCAAATCCCAGCCGCACCCCCTCCTAAACCAAAACCAGGATTCCGCCCCAAAGTAGGCGATCGCATTCGCATTCCCCGATTGAATCAGACAGCCGAGATACTAAGTACCGCAGATAATGGGGAACTAACGGTACGCTTTGGCTTAATGAAAATGACCGTTGCCCTAGCTGATGTGGAATCCTTGGATGGACAAAAGCCGGAAAATGTGGTAAAAACACCATCAAAACCAGCTCCAGCCCCAACCCCAGTCTCGCGGCCAGCTACGGCTGTGCGCACCTCGAAAAATACCATTGATATTCGAGGAAGTCGGGTAGCTAATGCAGAGATTGACATCGACCAAGCAATATCTAAGGCGATAGAGTTTGGAGTACTCTGGATTATTCATGGCAAAGGAACTGGTCGATTAAGACAAGGTGTCCACGCTTTCTTGGAACAGCACCCTCTAGTGGAGCGTTTTAAGCTAGCCGAACAATCTGAGGGTGGGACTGGTGTTACCGTTGCTTACCTTAAATAAGGTCGCAGGTTAGCAGGTTAAAAGGTTAGCGGCTTAACAGGTTAGCAGGTTAGCGGGTTAACAGGTTAGCAGGTTAGCAGGTTAGCAGGTTAGCAGGTTAGCAGGTTAGCAGGTTAGCAGGTTATAATGCATTTTTGAACATTCAACCAGACAACCAGACAACCTTCTAACCTTCAACCAGACAACCTTCTAACCTTCAACCTTCTAACTTTAAACCAAAGCTTTACCAGCAGGAAACATACCTTAATCTTTGGTCGTCCTGTTTCCAAACCTGTAACAGCGACGGGTAAACCGGATTTGCTTAGGAGGCGCTGGGCTTTAAGAACGGACTGCCCTCTCTTGAGGCAAAGCGCGAGTGGGGGAACCCCCTTTGGCGGCACTGGCTCCCCAAGACCCCTTAGGTGCGCTTGACCCGTAATTAAATTCGCCACGGGTCGCACCTGAGGCATCGCTGCCGCTCTGTTTTCCTGGTCTTTGTTTTAAGACTGTTGTGCTGACAAACCAGCATTTAACGCCTTTGGCCACGCGGGGCGAGTTCGGCTTTGTTTATCAGTAAATTATATTATAGCAATTCCATGCATACCCTGTGCAAAATTCATCCCACACTTATGCTGCGCATTAATAAGGCGATGTGGGGCTTCTTTTGCCGTAAGCTAAAATAAAATTATGGTTTCCACTGTCAAGATGCCAAAATCACCTCCTGCTTGGGAGGATTTGCCTCTGAGTCAAGCCGCAGACTCAATCGATCTCGATAATATCAAAACCCAGCTAGATTTAGTCTTGCTTAGTCTAGAAGCTCTAGCAGGTATTGGTTCAGAGGAGATGCTGCAAGCTGCTGCTGAATTAAATTTAGAGTCAATGATCACAGACCGAGTAGCATTGTGGCGTCTGCGTCAGTCCAATCCCCTGCGCAAAAGTTCAGGAGGACGGAAAAAGCTGGATGTGGAGGAAGCGCGATCGCTAGTTTTAATCATCTGTCACTTGGCTAAAGGCCATCAAGAACTAATCCGTCGTGCGGTGGCTTTACTCGAACAAATGACACAACAGAACAGTGAACCTCATCGTGCTGCTTTATTGGGAGATTACTTAGATAACTTTAACAACACTTATCGAGAGCGGATGGCCCAAGAAGAAAATGTATCAACTGATCGGCTAAAGCAACTAGCTCTTAAACTATTAATCAATTTACTCTTCTATAGTGGCTCCAAAGGTCATCAGCGTTTATGGTTAGCCTTATTAGGTAAAGTTTCTTAAGGATTGTATAGATAAAAATCTATAGCATTTATTAACTGGCTGAGGTACAAAATTATTGATAGTGCGGGAGTAGGGATTATTAAATTGGTAAATGTTTAAAAATCCTGTGTACCTCATAGTTATGATAAACGCTATAGCATTGTCAGTTGAAATGGGAAAAGTTAATTGATTAAATAATGGAACAGTAATCCCCCCTACTGCCCTTAATAAGGGGGGCAGTAAACAGGGAACATTAGGAAAGAGAGCAGAGGATTTTTTGGTGTTATGATAAATCAGTATTGGGTTTTATGATTTCTTGGGAAATGCTATAGACATTAACCATTAACCATTAACGAATAACAATTAACAATTAACAATTAACAAATGACTAATCAATAATCACCAATGACTAACATAGTCCTGCGACGTTACACTCCTCCTACCTGTACCCTATCAATTCGGGCAAACCGCTCACCCTTATCCCGCTGGGTGGGACAATCTGTGGTGAAGAAGTTGCGGTTTGAGTTGCGTTTTGATGACCCCCGCAAGCCAGAAGAACAACAGGTAACGTTACGAGGCAACGCAGAAGATTTAGATGTGTTGTATGAAGCGGTAGATGGCTATGTTCAGCACTTCCTTGAGCCGTCCCCAAACCAACTGGTTGCCTCTGGAAACTCTAAGGCCGTAGGCCACGCTACGCGATCGGCTGAGGTTACTCCCTTAACTCTGCTAACTCTTCCAACCCCTCAGGAAGACAATGGCACAGCAGTTCCAACTCAGCAAATCCATCTGCAATCGAAAGGGTTACTGAGTCATAGCCTGTTTCTGGGTAAGCTGGCTAATCAGGAATCTGGGTCAGTAGTAGATTTAAGTGCTACACAGCTGTTTGATCTAGCCACCGCTTTGGATGAATATGCGGCTGAAGTAGTATCCCTACCAAAACTCAATCAGTCCAGTTGGAAACCAGAATCATCCGCTTGGATGCGTACAGCAGCATCGATGGTGTTGGCAGTGGGTGTAACAGCAGCAGTGATTAAGTTGCTTGAGAAACCTCAGTCTGTTGAGCAAGCGAAAACACTAACAACAGCAGAATCACAAACAACAGCATTAGACTCCACCAAGACTGGGAAAAAGCGAGCCATCTCCCAAGTCCCCCCAGCACCGAGCACTCCCATCCCAACTCCGTCGGTGCCACCCCGTCTGTCCCCAGGAACCAAGTTACCCCCACCGCCTCCCGTTAAGCCACCCTCTCTACCAGTACGCACTGCGCCACCGCCTCCCGTTAAGCCACCCTCTCCACCACCAGTACGCACTCCGCCAGCAATAGCCTCACCCCCGAATTCACGTCCGCTCCTCAAGATTGTTCCTCCTCCAGCTAGGAAACCAGACTCTCCCAAACTGAGTGCTACTAGTTCTACTAGTAGTTCTGTTAGTAGTCCTGTTGCTAGTTCTGTTAGTACTCCTATTGCTAGTTCTGCTGTTAGTGCTGCTCCTGCTTCTGGAGCTAGTAAGGGTGACAAACCTGTTTCTGAGGCTAGTAAAACTAATTTACCTGCTGCTGATGCAGATACCCAACCCAAACCAACTCCACCGAGTCCCATCGCTGTAGTACAAACTGTGTCAGAATTGCCAGTTATTAAACCAGCGCCCTCTCCTACTGAGGTAGGAATTCAGGATTCCTCTAGAGAAAGTCTATCCATCTCCAAAAAAACAGTGGTAATCCCTGAGGCCGAGTCTTCGATTTCTTCTACTTCTACTTCTCCTAGGTCTTCTACTACTAATGTGGCGGTTCAAGCCATCCCTGCTCCTCAACAGAATGTGTCCAGTCTCCAGAGAGGTTCTTCTACCTCTAAAATTATTGATCAAGCTGTGCCTGGACTGAATCTCCCGAGTAGCCCTGTTATCGATCAAGCTGTGCCTGGACTGAATCTCCCGAGTAGCCCTGTTTCTGATTCCTTAAAGCCATCTGAGCCTACTGTAGCGAATCCGATATCTCAAAATACCCTGTTGGATAAGATTTCTCAGGTAGCAGAAGCCAGACGATATTTCCAGGAGCGCTGGCAACCTCCCGAAGGGCTACAGAAAACATTGAACTATAGTTTGTGGTTAAATAATAATGGTACAATTAGGCGTATAATTCCCCTTGGCCAAGCAGCGAAAACCTATATAGATAACGCCCCCATACCTCTGATCGGTGAAGCCTTTGTTTCCCCTTTAGAAGGGGAAGGGATGCCAAAAATTCGCGTGCTGCTACACCCAGATGGTAAGGTACAAACTTTGTTGGAAGGGATGAATTGAGGTAATTAGCAATAGGGGCTCCTATTAGGTTAAATAGGTTAAATTCCTTCCTAGTATGTCCAAAACTATTGTTGTTAGGCAATTTTGGACAATATTTTTGTGTGGTCTCCCTAGCGATCCAACTAAAGTGTGGGCTCTCCCGCTATTGACCTTTAGTTTAGGATGGGGAAGTCTAAAATCTGGGTATAGCTATCTTGGTAGTTTTTATAACTAGCATTCTCCCATAGTAAGTCCGGAAAATGATGTTAAGTAGACTCTATATCTATCTAGAGTCTTTGGGTAAGCCCTGAGTTGGTATTGCGCTGTTGACATTGGCCTTTAGGTACCTCCACCATTCACAATTCGTTTTTATCTGGGTTCAAACTAAAAGGAATATTGAAAGTGAAAATCAAGCATAAAATCCAATTTCCACCTACAAATGTTCGAGAGCTTGGCCAAGATCAAGTCTATTTTTACCTTGTTAATGGAGAATCCAGGGAGAAGATCCGTCTACATGACTATGACCGGATCTTCGCAGTTCCTGAATTATACGAGCAGGTTGTATATGAGCGTTTGAAGTGCCAGTCTCCGTCAATTGTAGTGGATATCCTGCAGTCTTCCGTCTCTCAAGGGAACCAGAGCCTCAACGAGCTTAGGGTACTTGATCTTGGGGCAGGAAACGGGATAGTTGGTGAAAAGCTCAAACAACACGGAGTCTCACGGCTCATCGGAGTTGATATTATTCCGGAAGCTCAGGCTGCCACTGAGCGAGATCGGCCCGGAATCTACGATGAATTCTATGTGATGGATTTCTGCAATCTCAGTGATAAAGATCGTGATGAACTCAATTCTTGGTCACCTAACTGCCTGGTTTCAGTAGCAGCACTTGGGTTCGGTGACATACCAGCAAAGGCTTTCTTGGAAGCCTTCAATATAATTAGCGAAAATGCCTGGGTTTCCTTTAATATCAAAGAAACCTTCCTTGATTCAAGTGATAATTCTGGATTTTCACAGCTCATTCGGAAACTAATCTTCTCGGAATTTTTGGATCTCTATCATCTGAAAAGGTATCGCCATCGGTTCTCCCTCGAAGGCGAAAAGCTCTATTACTTTGCGCTAGGGGGCAAAAAAAATTCTGATGTTCCGCTCTCCTTAATAGACTCACTTGAATAGACTTACTTGGGTTGTCATCCTGACCGGGAAACCTATATAAAATTCGGCTAACCGGGAAGCTAATATGCAGACAAACCGGTTATTGCCCAATAACTGGGGGATTACAACCAAAGTAATCCTCCACAATCTGTAGTATACGCTCCCCTGCACGACCATCCCCAAAGGGATTAATGGCATTTGCCATCCCCTGATAAGCTACTGAATCACTCAACAACAAACTTGCCGCCCCCACCATCTGTTCCGGGTCGGTTCCTACCAACTTACCAGTCCCAGCTGCGATCGCTTCCGGTCGTTCCGTGGTCTTACGCAATACCAGCACTGGTTTACCCAAACTTGGTGCTTCCTCCTGCAATCCGCCAGAATCAGTCATCACTAAATAACACCGTTGCATCGCTGCTACTAATTCCACATAATCCAGCGGTTCTGTTAAAAATACCCGCTCATGGTCACCTAACATTGCCCTTAGGGGTTCCCTGACCGTAGGATTACGATGGAGAGGTAACAATAACGCTGTATCTGGGAACTTATCTAAAATCTGCAGGAACCCCTGGGCTATATCCTCCAGTGGTTTCCCCCAATTTTCCCGACGGTGTACCGTTGCTAAAATCGTCCGGTATCCTTCCCAATCTAAACCCGGAACCTCACACACTGGTTCCCGCTCAGCCACCATCAACAGGGCATCAATCACCGTATTCCCAGTTTTATGAATTGCGCCAGTCACCCCAGACCTCTGCAAATGCTCTACTGCCAGGGGAGTTGGGGCAAAATGTAATTGAGTAATTTGAGAAATCAGCCGTCGATTCGCTTCCTCTGGATAGGGATTAAACAAATCATTGGTGCGCAATCCCGCCTCTACATGACCCACGGGGATACGTTGGTAAAACGCTGCCAAGGCCGCAGCAAAGGCGGTAGTTGTATCACCCTGCACAACTACCAACTGGGGCTGCAATTCCTGAAATAACTCCTCTAACCCCCGTAAACTAAGACAAGTAATATCGGTCAGAGTTTGCTTGGGCTGCATAATTTCTAGATCCCGATCCGCCCTCAGGTCAAACATCTGCATTACCTGGTCTACCATTTCCCGATGCTGACCCGTTAACACCACCTGAGTCTTAAATTTACCAGAGCGTTGGAACTGAAGAATCACCGGAGCTAACTTAATTGCCTCGGGACGAGTTCCTAATGTGATACAGATTTGAATTGGAGACTTGGTTGAACCCTGGTTTAGGGTCTTGGGTGTAGGGTCTGGGGGAATTTCCAGGGGTTTCATAATTACAGCATTTCTCAATTGGCTGAAGTACTTTCGTTCTGGGTTGCGCGGGAATAGGGAATAGGGAATAGGGAGTAGGGCTAAGAGTCAGCGGGCGTGGGAAAACCGGGCGCGGGCAGGGAGGGAAGGGCTGCGAAAAATCTTCAACCGTTGCTACCCCTCAACACTCAACACTTAGCAATAACCCAAGCGAGTCAATAATAGAACAATTTCATCAATAGCACGATAGAGTGTAGTAACAGATTGGTCAGATTGATTTACCAGAATACTAAGTACCAAGGTTTGATAGTCAGGAATATCAAGATAGCCGGATAAGGCTGAGACACCACTTAATGTACCAGTCTTGGCCTGGAGCTTACCAACAGCTGCGGTATCACGAAAGCGATCGCGTAAAGTTCCACTAACCTCAGCCGTAGCCAAGGATTCTCGATAAACCTGAGCTAATGGGGTTTGTGCCATCAGTCTCAGAGTTTGTGCGATCGCAAACGGACTAGCTAAATTATGGCGAGATAACCCAGACCCATCAGCCAGACTATAGCTTTTTGGGTCAACCCCTAACTCTGTTAAACTCTGTTGAACCGCTACCAGACCCAACTTAGCCCTAGACTCACTCCCCACCTCTGTTTCCAGTTGGTGCAATAATGCCTCAGCATACAAATTATTACTGTGCTGATTGATTTCCTTTAACAATAGCGCTAAGGGAAGAGATTCCACTGCTGCCAACTCTCTGGTTGTTTGTTTATTGGTTATTTCTGTATTATTAACATTAGAACGAAATCTATTATTAACCTCTCTTCCCATCCCCTGATCTGATGATCTGACCATCTCAGCTGAACTGTCTTTCACCAATGCCTTGATCACAGCAATTCCCTCAGCTTCGAGGATACGGCGGAAAGACTCCAGGAAATAATGGGCTGGGTCGCGAACTGCTAACCCCCAGAAGTCTGGTCCAGCATCTGCTGCCAGTTGACCGTTAATCACTAACACCGGCTCACCTAAAACTCCCATTATTTCTACTGAGTATGGTATTCCGGCCTTACCCGTAACAGCACGATTATCCACACGCCACTGTCTAGCCGCTACCTCATCATTCCAACTAACGCGCAATGGTTTACCAGGCTGTTGGGGAAATAGGGTTAGTCCAACAGTATTTTGATTGAGAATAAGTCGATTAACCGAAGCGCCATAGTATAGATAACTATCGCTCCACTCCCAGGTTGGATTGATAATACCATAGGGAGTATAGCCATCTTCTACAATTAACTGTTGCACCCACCTCACCCCTTGACGCTTTAGTTGTTGTGCCACATCTGTTAACTGGGTATTGCTTAAGCTTGGGTCTGCTTGTCCCACAATCCGTAAGGACGTCAAATAGGGGCTAGTGCCAGTACCATAAACCGGTGTGCGAATCCGGTATTGTTCACCTAGTTGACGTAAAGCTGCTGCTGTGGTAAAGAGTTTGATATTGGATGCTGGAATAAAGAAACGTTCTGATTCAAGACTGTAGAGGGGAGCTGAGTCGGCTAAGGGTTGAATCAAAATCCCCCAACGCGATCGCATAAATTCGGCACGACTGATTATGGCATCAATGGCTGTAGTTAAGTCAGCAGGACAAATCTTGTCCCCAAAGGATTCCGGTTTCTCAACTACTTCAACTGCTGCCGGTGTCGCCATCACCCTTTGCTTGATGACTAACTGTACAGCTAACCATAACAGCAGCAAAGTTATTGGTTTTCCCCATCGATGTAAGGGATTTGGCATTACTCACAACTCATTACTCACAACTCATAACTGACGTACGGGCATCAGCCGTGGAACGGGCATCTTGCCTGTTTCCTGCCGCAACTCACAACTGACCCACTGACGCCCTCAGCACTCAAATCATTTGTCTAATCCGTTAATGACTAAACTATTAAAAATTACTCCTCAACGCTGGCTGATCATCCTTTCTCTATTGATTATTACACCATTAGGGATTCTTTCCAAGTATTACTCTGGTCTTGGAGAAAAATGGGTTCATGACTACTCTGGTGCTATTTTGTATGAAATTTTTTGGTGTTTATTAATATTTTTTATTATCCCCAATCGCCAAGCAATAACCCGAATTACCTTAGGAGTTTTTAGCGCTACCTGTGCCCTAGAATTATTACAACTTTGGCAAACCCCTCTATTAGCACCGATTCGTGCTTCCTTAATCGGTAAATTCCTCTTAGGAACTACCTTTGTATGGTGGGATTTCCTTTATTATGCCATTGGCAGCCTGTTAGGTTGGCTATGGTTACGGCAAATCTCCCAGTTTCGGAAACTGATCAGATAGGGTGCATCTCATATTTGTAAAAAAGAAGGGGAAGTCTAGGAAGTGTGGGAAGTATGGGAAGTTTCTTAGACTTTTTGCCTAATTGTAAAAGCGATACATCGCTACTCCCTACTCCCTACTCCCTACTCA
>NZ_JAAHIG010000185.1:0-17078 GCF_010692305.1 Moorena sp. SIO4G3
GCTGCATCGCTTTATCATAACACCAAAAAACCCTCGGATATCTTGATGTTAGATAACATTTCAATTAATCCCACATCGTCAGACACCGATGCTTTGGTACAGTAACTAAAAAATGCGTTACCCAAGGTATCTACTGCTAGATGTCAAGTGATGCCATTAGTAGCTTTGTAAAAACAAAATCCTTTGGAAGAGATGCTGGCATTGCAGGTGTATATGAGCTGCTTGGGAGTCGATAATCATCAGGGTTGTCCATTGCCCTTTTTTTTTGACTTGCTCACGTACTCGACGATGTAGGATGTCCCTAATTTCTTCGATTACTCCTTGCGATCGCCACTGTTTGTAGTACCAAAACACTGTGGAATAGGGAGGTAAGTCTTTAGGTAAATCACACCAATTACAACCATTCTTGAGTTGGTACTTGATACCATCTAATATCTGCCTCTTACTCCACAATGGTTGTCTAGTTTGCTTCTTTTTGGGCAACAGAGGCTCGATTATTTCCCATTCAAGATCACGCTCGACTACTTGAGTACGGCATTTTTAACCTATTTTACTCCATTACTGAGAGCTAATTTATAAAGTAAATATTAAAAAGCCTGAAAGGGTTGCTATGATTGTCTTCTGGATATTACATAGTTCAAATGTACTTTTTTGAGGCAAACTTTATCCTACAAGGTTGAGTGCGAGTTTACAAATCAGCTCTGAGATCTCAAATGGGTTCTATATTAGCTTTGATATGGATGGCTTAAATCCCTCCTGTTGTCCGAATACAGGCACTCCCGTACCAGGTGGCTTGGAGTTTAATGAAGCAATTTATTTGTTGCGATCGCTAGTGCAAACAGGTAAAACAATTATTGGTTTTGATTTGTGCGAGGTGGCACCTGGTGATGTTGGAGATGAGTGGGATGGAAATGTAGGAGCTAGAGTCCTATACAAACTTGCTTGTTTACAGAGTATGCAAACGAGTGGTTAACTTGAATCCAGAAATGTTCTAAACTTAGAAAGTTGAGTGTTGTAGACGAATGGATGATATTCTGGGTGCTGTTGCTGATTGCATTCTCAAAGCAGAGTCTATCCTTTTCATTGTTGGAGCGGGTTTATCTGCAGACTCTGGGCTACCTACATATCGTGGTGTTGGTGGGCTTTTTGAAGGGGTTCTCACTCAAGAAGGTATACCAATCGAAGAAGCAATAAGTAAAAATATGTTACAAACTCGTCCCGAAGTAACTTGGAAATATCTTTGGCAAATTGGAGCAGCCTGTCATCAAGCAAAATTCAATCGTGGTCATGAGGTGATTGCACAAATCGAGTCTTGGAAACCAGATACATGGGTATTAACGCAGAATATAGACGGATTCGAGCGTGCAGCCGGAAGTAAAAACTTGATTGAAATACATGGACGACTCTCGGAACTATGTTGTGTAAATTGTTCTTACAGGACAACTGCAGAAGAACTCCTCGCCGGATATCGTAAACCGATGGACTTGCCACCAAGATGTCCATCTTGTGAAGGATTAATTCGTCCAGATATTGAACTCTTTGGTGAACATCATATGAGTTCGTCGGAGGAAATTTTCAAGATACTAGATAATGCTCCCATTGATCTCATTTTTTTGATCGGCACCTCCAGAGACTACCAATACATTACTAAACCTTTGTATAAAGCTCGTAGGTTAAATGTGCCCATAGTAGAGATAAATCCTGCTGAGACCGTACTTTCAGAAATAGCTGATTACCACATCAGATCTACTGCTGCCGATACACTAGATCAATTGTGGAGTATATGCGAAAAGCGACGGGGAAGCTAGTTCTTGGCAGGGGTGGGAGAAAATATTGCTTTGCTTGTCACTCCCTGAGAGTGCCAGTGAAGTTTAATGCTTCTATAGCGCTACTCGCAATTCAAAAGTCAAAAGTTAAAAGTCAAAAGTAAGCTATGACTAAGTTTCAGGGTTTAAAAATGTCCTAACCTTAATAAGTACTGCTATAGAATTAGCTTTTGTGTTGTTGAAAAGACCTGATAATTTTTAAATTATAAATTCAACTTATGCAAGGAAAAACTTTTATAATAGTTGATGGCAAACGTTTTCACTATATGTGGTTGCGAGATAACTGCCTATGCCCAGAATGTCGCGATCCTAATTCATTTCAGAAAATCTATGACATTAGTGAAGCTCAATCTCCCCCAGAGCCTGTATCTGTAGTGGAGGAGAACGAGAAATTAACTATTACTTGGAAAGAACAACCGATTCACCACAGTGTTTTTCCCATTTCTTGGTTAATGGCTCATGTTAATGAACTCGATACTCCAGTGGAATCTTCAAGCAAGATTATTTTATGGAATAAAGCTGAGTTACAAAAAGAGCGAACCCTAAGACACGATTTCCAAAATTGTGATCCTGATGTGTGGATTAATCAGCTTTTTAGCTTGGGTTTTACCATACTAGAAAATATCAAATCGACACAAGAACTAGAGTCTTTTATTTGCTCTATAGGTCCAATTTATGAAACTTACTATGGAAGATTTATCCCAGTCAAGCCCATCAAGGGTGCTGAAGCTGTAGATTTAGCCTATTCGGCTACTGGTAATCCTTTATCACTTCATACAGATTTCACTTATCTTAATGTGGGTCGATTATTACAGTTTCTTTATTGTGTAGAGAACAGTGCTTCTGGTGGCGAATCAATACTTGTAGATGGCTATCGTGTAGCTAGAGATTTTTGCCAAAATTATCCTGAATACTTTAATATCTTAGCTGAAACTCCAGTACATTTTAAACAGTTTGATTTACATCGTCAATATTATTTATGTAATATTAATCCCATCTTAAAACTAAATCAAAAAGGTGAAGTAAGCGAAATTTACTTCAGTCACAAAAACTGCAAACCTAATTTAAAATTTGACAAAATAGAGTCTTTCTATGAAGCTTATCGAACTTTCTTTAAGTATTTAAAAAGTACTGATTATCAATATTGCTCTCGCCTCAAAGCAGGAGATTGTTTGATAGAACAGAATTTCAGGATCTTGCATGGAAGAACAGCCTATGATGCTAATTATGGCACTAGACATCTGGAGGGAGTATTCTTAGATTGGGACTACTTTAAAGGAAGACACAATTTTAAGCAATTTCAGCATTTATATCTAGAAAAATAAAAGAGAATCCCCGTGTCTTTTTTGCCAGGGAACATTTAGCTATTAATCACGCTAATCACGCTTCGGTTTTGGTATCATATCTAATTTTCTGGATTTAGTCGGTAACCCAAAGGTCAGGGTACCTACCCGTAGCTGCATTGCCCCTTGCCGTACCAAAGACTGAACAATCTTCACCAAGTCCGCGACCACATTTTCATTATGTTTAACATACTGATAAGCGGTAGCGATCGAGCAGTTCCCATCCAGCATTTCAAAGAAAGGCATCAATTCAGCAGTGGCATCGATCTCGATTATTCTAGAACTGCTGCTAGAACTAAAAGTTAGTACTTCCTGATCTGTTTCCATTTCCTTTTCAGCAACCATCCGCCATTCCGGCAATAGAGATGGGAACAAATGAGAGGGATCTGGACGCTTGATTTTGAATCGTTCCAAATATAAACTGTCCATATCAGTGTACAGAAAGCATTGCAAGGCATCATGGGGAGATTCGACGATCGGCATACCTCGTAAGTTAAACGATGTGTTCAAAACCAGCGGAATCCCACTTCTCTGCTCAAATGAGCTAATTAACATATGAAACAGCGGTAGTACCTCTGCATCAACCGTCTGAATGCGTGCCGTTCCATCTACATGTGTGATCGCTGGAACCCGCTCTTGCCAGCTTGCGCGAACAGGCGCAACCAGAAGCATGTAGGGACTTTCCTGATTCAATTCAAAAACGTCATTTACCCGTTCACGCAAAACACTTGGAGCAAAGGGGCGAAACATTTCACGAAATTTTACCCGAGCATTGAGTTTTGGTTTGGTTTCAAAGGAACTTGGATTTGCCAAAATACTCCTATGTCCTAATGCCCTTGGACCGTACTCACTCCCACCCTGAAACCAACCAATGATGCGGAAATGAGCTAACTCATTTGCTACATCCTCTGTGAGCTCAGCGTCATTTGGTAGCTCTTCAAATGGCAGTTCAGATTTTACGAGTAACTGACGAATTTCATCCAAACTATATTGACAACCACCATAAATGTGCTTGATGGGCTTGATCTTGCTAGCATCAGTGTTTGATTTTGTTTCTGTCTGTCTTTCCTGATCAGCATTGATGCTGCTATTTGTGTGAGAATGAGATGGCGATGTCAGCAACAGATGACCATGATAAGCGAGACCGATCGCTTGCCCAGCATCATTCGCAGCAGGTTGGATAAATATCTGCTCAAACGGCCCCTTTGCGGCTATCAAACCATTCGTCACTGAATTCAGTGCAACCCCACCTGCCAGACAAAGATTTCGTGCCCCAGTTTGCTGATACAATTCTTCCGCCAGATGTATCATCAAAGTTTCGAGTTCTGCTTGCACTTTAAACGCTAAGTCTTTTGCGTATTGCGATATTTCTTTTCCTTGTTTTGCCAATCCTCTCTTCTGGAAAAGCGATCCGAAATCATAGCCCGACTCTTTCAGCCAATGATGAAAGCCTGAGAAATTCAACTCAAATCCATCGTATTGGATCCATGGTTCCTTAAATTCTGGACTGATCTGACCATAAGCCGCTAACCCCATCGTCTTGCCTGAATCAGGCATTAAAGTCTTTGAGTTGGAAAATCCAAGCAGCAGCGTAACCAGCTCATACATCCAGCCCAGACCATTCCAAGGAAAATGTTGGGGGTCATAACAATTCTTGAAAACCTCACGATACTTGCCCGAGCGATTCTCGAATAAATAACCTGTTTCCGCCTCGAAACCATCCTGACCTATATTTCCTGCTCCGTCAACCACGAGGACTGCAGCTTCCTCAAACGGGCTTGCCATGAAGCTTGAGAGAGCATGGTGATAATGATGGACTACCTTCTCAAGTCCGGTCATAAAGATTACCTTGCTGCGGTCTTTAATTGGAATAATGGATCGGATGGTTTCGGCGGCTGCTTCTGCCCAATTGTTGTCGCTCAAGACAATCAGATCCAAATCATCAATACCAAGCCCTGCTGTTTCCAGGCAATAGCTAACGGATGCCCAAGGAAAATAACCAAACTTTCCAGCAAACTGATCCCAAATTCCCGCGACATAGTTCGGGTAACCATGCTTGAAACGAGTTAGTCGCTCTTCTTCAATCATCACTGCAATTTGACCGTCACATAGAAGACATGCACCCAAGTCATGACCAAGATAGACGCCTAAAACTTTCGGTCCATTACCCTTTAATGACATATCGTTACTCCTATGTTCAAACAGTCTGTATAGAGATAGAGTACGTATTGCTCAATTTTACAAATGGCAATTAATTTATTTAATGGTTTGATCTGATTTCAACTACTGATTTACCACACCCATTCTGGGAGAGTCCATCTTCTTAGATCCCTCAAAATCTCCTAACATAGTTCTATTGGGGCTTCCGGGAATCATCCTCCGGATATAATCATGAAACTGCTGCTGACCTGCTTCTTTAGTAGGATGATAAGGGCCGTAGTGCTGGTGACCTTGTTGGTAAAGGGCTTTCCTTCCCTGATTGATACTGGTCATGAGATCGTGGTCTTCATATTCTATCTCGTACATATACTGGTCAAACGCACTGAGAAAGTCTTGATGTTGAGAAAATTGCTCTTCTACCAGGCGGTATTCGTAAATTGAGCAGGAGTCAATGCTTTCTGGTATAACAATGGCAATTAGAGCAAAGCACTGAGAGATTTCAATAATGATATTAGGATAAATACAAAGCCAGATGGCACCATAGTCCTCTGGAAACGGACCAACATACTTGCGATAGCAATCTACATATGCCTGCAGAGCAGGGGTTTTTATTTGAGGTTTTTCTCTAATACGTATGCCCTGAACACTAAAATCGTCTCGAAAAATTGATTCAATATGTCTTGAATCCAGAAAGGTTCTGAAGTTAGGGTGAAATGCTTCTAGATGGTAATTATCTAGAAAGGTATCCATATAGCTTTTCCAATTTACCTTGACGAAGAAGCGGTCATGGGCAAATAAATTTAGCTTCTCAAAATTAATATTTGTAAATGTTTTAGCAGTTTCTATAGCACCTTTCAAGGCAGAGAAATTTTCAGGAAAAAGAAAACCATCATAAATATCGATGGATTCCCTTTCTAGAGAGTGCAGGGCATGATCGCATTCTATACCAGGCGAATTCAAAATCTTCCCATTGAGATCATATGACCAGGAATGCATCGGACAAACAATCCCTCGACAATGTCCCTTATCTTTGAGCAGGATTGCATAACGATGTTTACAAATGTTGGACAGAACTTGAATATTCTCTCCATTATGGATAAGAACCTTTGTATCGTTAGTGTGTGGTAGCACAAAATAGTTCTGAGATTCCTTGACAAAGCCACTGTGTCCTAGAAAAATATCCTGAAATTGAAAACGCTTTTGTTCTAAAGCAAAGATTTCTTCGTAAAAATAAAATTCGTGAGCAAGGGATAGCATCTTGATTCTACTAAATAGTTATATTTCATTAACTGTAAAATATAAAAGGCTTAAAACTTGGAAAAAAAATCTATTTATTTAAGCTGAAGAGAATGCAGCTAAGGCATCACCAGCAAGGCGACAAGTCCGCCAGTCGTGGAGAAAGGTTGCACCTTGCTGTTGGTAGAATGCGATCGCACTTTCATTACCATTGAGCAAACTCCACTCAAATCGCCCACAGCCTTTATCAACTGCCATCTTTGCCAAATAGCAAAACATTTTACTGCCCACACCCTGACGACGGTATTTAGGTAGAACAAACAGAGCTTCTAAATATAAACCTGGTTTCATCAAATAAACAGAAAAATTAAAGAAGTAGAGAGCGAATCCAGTTGGCACACCGTTTACGCAAGCAATTATTGCCTCGGCATCAGGATGAGCACTAAATAAACTTTTATGAAGTTGTTCACATGTGCCAGTGACCTTGTGGGAGAGTTTTTCATGGGCAGCCAAAGCCATGATTAGCTCAAACAGAATAGGTATATCATAAGGTATCACCGGACGAATGTAAATTGAGTGAGAAGTCATAACAGGGCAAACGCATACTTTCAAAAAATAGATTTTTTCGTATCATTCTGATACAGAATTTCCTGGCTTATTGCTTTTATTCGCAAGATTGTTGAGAATATTCTACCTTGAAGGAACGCACCTACGAACATCAACCCCAGGCGAGTCCGGGCGCGAAACCCGTGACCGTGGGGCCAGGCTACAGGACTCTGGTGTGCGGACCCCAAATGCAAGGAACTTGGGCACTACCACTACTCCACGAACGCATCACCAGCTTTGAAACTCCCCTAGAAAAAGCCGCATTGCCGCTCAAACTAGTCTGTGAAGTGCTCGATCAGGGACCGATCTCGTTGTGGGACTCAGAGTATGGCTGTGCTTCCTTTATTCAACTGACGGCAGATACCCCCTGTGACAAGCTCATGCGCCTACGCTCCAATCGGGTTCTCTACGGTCCTCCCCCAGATTATTGCGGTCGCGGTCGCCCTCGCAAGCATGGCCAGAAGTTCAAGCTCAGCGATCAGAGCACCTGGTGGCTTCCGGAAGAGAAAATGGAGCTGGAGGATGAAAAACTTAGCCATCTGAGAATTCGGTGTTGGGGGAAGTTACACTTCTACAATAGCGCAGCCCATCCCATGGAACTGATACTGGTTGAACGACTTGATGAGACGGGTCAGCGTACCCATCGTCCCCTATGGCTAGTTTGGACTGGAGAAACTAGACCCGCACTCGACACCCTTTGGTCTGTTTACTTGAGACGATTCTGTGTAGACCATTGGGATCGGTTCATCAAACAGCGACTGCATTGGTGCTTACCTCATCTGGGCACGGCTGAACAAACTGCTGTCTGGAGCGCTCTGATGCCTTTGATGACCTGGCAGCTCTGGCCCTTGAAGTCATCATGTCCAAGACCATCCACTCCCATGGCAAAAAACACTGACTCATCAGACCCCCGGACGGGTGGCTAACGCCTTCGCTTCCATTTGGGTCAACATTGGCACACCCGCTCTGATGCCCAAACTCCGTGGAAAGTCTCCCGGATGGCCCACGGGTCGAGGGAGAACTCCTCGTCTCCGATTTCCCACGGTCAAAAAGAGTTACTCGCGACCCAAATCTAAGACCCAACTGAGGGTCTAATCCCAAATTTTCCGACGAGATGCGAAGGCTCAACCCATACCAAAGGATTGAGCCTGATTCCTGATGCCCCATTCATCGGTTTGTCTAAACTCCAGATATGTTGTAACAACTTTTGATAATTTGTTTTCCCAAAAGCCTTCACAGCAAAGCTTTTGGGAAAAGTGTATTTTACAAATGATTTAGGGTCGCTATAAATTAGGGTTGGGTGCCACCCTTAATCTCAAAAATTTTGGTTTTTATCAACTAATGGATAATATTCTGAGTGCTGTCACTGATTGTATTCTCAAGGCAGAGTCTATTCTTTTCATTGCTGGAGCGGGTTTATCTGCAGACTCTGGGCTACCTACATATCGTGGTGTTGGTGGGCTTTTTGAAGGGGTTCTCACTCAAGAAGGTATACCAATCGAAGAAGCAATCAGTAAAAATATGTTACAAACTCGTCCCGAAGTAACTTGGAAATATCTGTGGCAAATTGGAGCAGCCTGTCATAAAGCAAAATTGGTAGTCCTATACAAACTTTCCTTTATAGGACTACCTTCTGCCATTGTGGTATTTGCTGCTGTGTTGCTTCTATTTGTGCCACAATTGACTGGAAGTTAATCATCGGATCTGTGTTCATCTGGGGCAAAGATAGTTGGGGACTTAGTTATCGTGCCCAACACGCCAACTATTCTCTCTACTCCCACGCATTTTTTCGCTCACCCCATTTGTTTAACAAAGAGAACGACTGAATTAGTTTTTTCTGCTCTCACAGAAAAAACTGGCTGGTCAGTTATGTACATTAAGCTGAGTGATAAACCAGTCAAACTTAACAGAGGTGATTTCATTAGCACTTATGTAAAGTCCGACCTCTCATCTGCACCACCTAAGTATGAGCTTCATGTTAGAGTCAATTCCAAAGCTGCACTTGAGAAAACTTACTATTTTGCATGGTAAGGAACGAGGGCGATCGGCTTGGTGTGGTAGCATTGGTGAGAAGTTAAGAAGGCGTATGGCTAGGGAAGCTGTCAGAAGAGTACCAACTCACTCTGTCAGACAAGAAATTTCCCGATCACTTGCTCATATTTGAGGCACAACGTCTGAGAATCCGCGCCTTTTCAGAGCGCGGAGAAGTCAACTGAATCCTTACTATGTATGAATTCTTTCAGCAGGGTTTTCAAAAAGCAGCTAATCAACCCTTCCAGGCAAGGCGAATTGGTGCTGAATTAAAGTTTCCCTTGGTACAGCGTCAAACTGGGGAAGCCGCATCCTTAACCACAGTCAATCATCTGTGGCAACACTTAGCAGAGCGAAATTGGAAAGTTATTGATGACCCCCTAACACACAAGCCTGTTGGTGCCCGCAAGCCCGGGGAATTTAATGATACCATTGCTGGCTATGCTATTGGCTTTTGTAACCTAGAGTTTTCTCTCGCTCATGCTGGAGATTTACATACCTTAGAGCAGCAAATTGATTCCTTGGTTGCCGATCTTGCCCCATTTTCCGATGCTCACGATGTCAGTTTTCTGGGACATGGGATTCAACCTGTTACGGAGCCTACTTCTGAGTATAGAGCACCGAAGCAACGGACTTTGTTTGATTGGAATGCTATTTTCCCCAGAGAATACTTATTTACCGTCAGTGCAGAAAGTCATGTTCATTTGAGTATATCGTCCGAGGAAGGAATTCAGGCAACAAACACCTTAAATGGTTTTGCTGGGCCACAGATTGCTTTGATGGCAAATTCCAGCATCTGGAAGGGTAAAGTGGATGAGACTTACCAATCTGTAACTGAAAAGATTTACGATTGGTGGATTCCTGATGGAGAGCAAGTGGGGATACCAACTAATTCCTTTAAAGACTTAGCAGATTATGCTCGTTTTGTGGATAATTTATCCCCTGTCTTTGTCTATCGGAACGAAGAGCCAATTTTAATTAATCATTACTCTAGTTTTGCTGATTATTTTGGACGTTCCCAAGCTGTTGGCTATCGGTTATCGGGAGAAGAGATTGAAATCTCTCCACTCCCAGAAGATGTGAAATTGCATAATTCTTTCTACTGGTTTACTGCTCGCATTTCCCGCTATTTCACCATTGAAAATCGACTCTGGGATCAACAGCCTCCGGGGGATTTAATTTGTCCAGCAGCATTGAGTCTAGGTTTGCTTAGTGCTTTACCAGAAGCTCAAGAAGAGTTGAATCAATATAACTGGTCAACTCTGAGGTTAATGCGGGAAGCAGCACTCCAGAAGGGATTAGAGGGGATGGTTGAGGGAATTGCGATCGCAGATCTGGCGAAACGGATGCTGGAAATAGCAACCCTGGGGTTAAAACGGCGGGGATTAGGGGAAGAAAAATTTCTGGATCCTCTGGAACAGCGATTAGTTCTCCGGCAAAATCCTGCTACTGTAGCTAGAGAGTTATTTAACAAAGGGGGCATCACGGCATTGGTAGGCGATCGCGATATTTGTAGGTACAAAGCTATTAACTAGGATTCAATTCAAGACAATAGCAAAGGGAACAGGGAACAGGGAACAGGGAACAGGGAGTAGGGAATATGGCATCAAAATTATCTCAATTCCTACACCGATTACTAAAGATGCCTTGTACATAGTAAATAGCTCCCAGGCTGTCTACATCATATAATTTACAGAATCTACTGATGATTACCAAAACTCTTGAACTTCCGCGTACACCGGATTTTAATACTTATCCATCAAATCAGCTCATCACCCAGGCAGTGCTTTTAACGAATGGCGTGGAAGTCACTTGGAATGATGGGTTTAAGAGTCGTTTTCATACCCTTTGGCTGCGGGATAATTGTGCTTCCGAACACTCTATTAAACTATCTACCCGCGAACCAATCTTTGAAATCGATGAAGTTGCCAAAAATCTCTCGATTGAATCAGTTTCTGTGGACGACAGTGGGTCTCTAGTAATTCACTGGCAGCCAGAAGATTACATCAGTCGTTACCATCCAGGCTGGTTGCGCTGTTATGCCTACGACATAGAGGGAGAATTGACTCCAGTTTTTAAATTTGAGCGTAAGCTTTGGGATAGGGAATCTTTGGGAGAAGTTCCTACCTTTGATGGTCCTACTGTGCTCACCAACCCAGAAGAAAGCGCCGCCTGGATTCGATCAATTTACACAACTGGATTGGGTTTACTGCGGAATCTGCCACCGGAACAACAATCGAGTGCTGACGCGGCTGCCCTAATTGGGTCACTACGCAATTCCAGTTTCGGTGTATTTTTCCATGTCCGTGCTGATATAAACAGACCGGTAGCTGATAGTGTAGCTTACACAAATATTGCCTTACCATTACATACGGATTTGGCAACCCGTGAGTTGCAGCCGGGTGTACAAATGCTATTTTGCCTCACGAATGATGCTGAGGGTGGGGAGAATGTTTTTGTGGATGCATTTCGGGTGGCAGAGGATTTGCGTCAGTCAGAGCCAGAAATCTTTCGCAATTTGTGTGAAACGATTTGGGAATGGAAGTATAGTACCAAGGAAGAGGATTATCGTGTTGAAGGACCAATTATTGTCCTTGATCGCTATAATCAGATCCGTGAAGTGCGCAGCATTACCTACCAACGAGGTACGTTACAAGTGCCCTACAATCAGGTCGATGCCTGCTATAAGGCTTTGCTTACCTGGTACCGACGTGTCAAAGAAAGTCGGTATCAAGTCCGCTTCAAACTACAGCCAGGTGATTTAATCGCCTTTGACAATCGTCGTATCCTTCATGCCCGTACTCACTTTAATCTCAGCGGTGGATCGCGGTATCTCATTGGCTGTTATGTAGATACAGATGACTTAATGTCTAAAATGCGAGTTCTCAGCCGAGGGCAAAGTTAAACCTTAGGACTTTTTTTAATAAAAAGCACAATACTATCAGCAATAAAAATGAGTATAACAGATAGAGTCAGTCAAGTTTACAGTTCTAAAAATAATCAAGAACTGATCGCGAACTATGACAGATGGGCTGAGGAGTATGATCAGGATTTTACTGGTTATGGCGACTACGTATCACTACAAAAAATTGCCGATATTGCTCTCAATTGTATCCCTAAAAGTGCAAAAATTTTAGATGCTGCGGCAGGAACAGGCTTGGTTGGTCAAAGGCTCTACCAGGAAGGCTACCGTCACTTAGTTGCTATTGATATGTCCCAGGAAATGTTGAACAAAGCGCGTCAAAAAAATGTCTATAGCGAGTTATATCAGCAAGTTTTGGGAGAGCCTTTAGACTTCTCATCGAATTCATTTGATGCCAATATCAATGTTGGAGTATTTACTTATAATCATGCTCCCAGTCATGCTTTTGATGAGTTAATTCGCATTACTAAACCAGAAGGTTATATAATTTTTACAATGCGCCCTGATTTTTACGAAAGCAGCCAAGATTTTCAAGGAAAGATGGCTAGCTTAGAGTCATCAGGTCAATGGCAATTAATCGAGCGCGGGGATAAATATTATTCCCACCCTAATACTAAGCAGAAGACTCCTGTAGAAATCTGGACCTATCAGGTTAAATAGATTGAATCTTTATGTAGTGAAGAATCAAAGGATAAACAAAAAATGAAACTGTGGAGTGATAGCTTTAGCAATGGTGATAAGATTCCTGAAGAGTTTGGGTTTGGTAAATATCACCCACAAAAATACATGGTATTTTAAGATAACAAAAATTCCCATTTAGGTTGGAGTGATTTACCACCAGGAACCCGTTTAAGAACAGTTACATGAAAACACGGAAACTCGGTCGCCCAGGATTGGAAGTGTCTGCCATCGGCTTAGGCTGCATGGGAGTATCCGATCTTTATGGTAAATGCGACAAAAAAGAAGCTATTGCAACCATTCAACAAGCTGTTGAGCTTGGGGTGACACTGTTTGATACTGCAGATGTGTATGGTCCGTTTACTAACGAAAAATTAGTTGGAACTGCCTTGAAGCCTTATCGCGATCGAGTTACGATCGCCACTAAATGTGGATATGTTTGCTCGGAAACAACAGGGGCTTGGCTGATTAATGGTAAACCAGATCATGTCAGACAAGCCTGTGATGCTTCTTTGCAACGACTGGGCATTGATACAATTGACCTTTATTATTTACATCGTGTGGATCTCGAAGTTCCCATCGAAGATACCATTGGGGCAATGTCAGACCTAGTTAAGCAGGGCAAAGTTCGCTATCTTGGTCTATCGGAAGCTGCACCACCAACGATTCGACGGGCTCATGCTGTTCATCCTTTGACAGCACTACAATCTGAATACTCTCTCTGGACTAGAGATCCAGAAGCTGAAATTCTACCAACCCTAGAAGAACTGGGCATTGGGTTTGTAGCCTTTAGTCCCTTGGGACGGGGATTTTTGACCGGACAGATTACTAAGCCAGAAGATTTGGCTGATGATGACTTGCGTAAGGGCTTACCTCGCTTCCAACCGGAAAATTTTCAACAGAATTTGCGCTTGGTTGAACAAGTGAAAGCGATCGCGCAATCCAAAGGTGCTACACCTGCGCAGGTAGCCTTAGCTTGGCTGTTAGCACAAGAAAATCAGATTGTTCCCATCCCTGGCACCAAGCGTCGCCGTTACTTAGAAGAGAATGTCGCGGCTACGGAACTGCAACTCACCCCTGATGAACTTACTAGCATTGAAGCCGTTGCTACACAAAACCCTGTGATTGGAACTCGCTATAAAGAATCTGAGATGCATGTAGTCAATCGTTGACATATTTCTAGCCAATACTTGTAAGTGTTGACTTGCTTTTCGTCAATACTTTTAATGTAAGTTAGCCTTTAATATAATCAGTCTAGGAGAGCCAATAACACAAGACTAACAAACTATGGACTATCGCCAAATCATCACGATCGAGCCTGGTAAACGCAGTGCTAAACCCTGCATAAGAGGCATGCGCATTACTGTCTACGACATTTTAGAATATCTGGCCGGGGGAATGACAGAAGCAGAAATTCTAGACGATTTTTCTGAACTAACCTCCGAAGACATTAAAGCCTGTCTTGCTTTTGCAGCAGAGGGTGATAAAAAGTTATTCGTGGTATCTTTGTGAAACTTATTTTGGACGAAAATCTTTCAGATCCCATTATCAAACTCTTTCCATTTGATAACAACAAAAACCTAAAAACGGCTCTCCCTACGGACCCTTAGCAATCACGAGTATAGCGCAGGAATTCTCGCCTAAAAGTTATCCCCTTTAGTCAGGATTCTGGTCATGGCTTTGACCACTGATACGGGAACGCTTCCCTAGAACATACCAACGATACCAATGCTTAGCACTGCGAATCGCTAACCACAGTAGCAGCAAAGCGATTAATCCTCCTTGTTCAGGAGCATCAAAAGCTAAGATTATCAAAACTACGCACAGAAAATCCTGAAGAAACACTACCCACAGAGGTAAGCCACGCAAACGGTAGAACCATCCCACCTGCACTAACTGGAGTACGAAGGCTAATAAGCCGCCGACAATACCCACCACCCAGACAAATCCCGTTAGTTCTTCAGCAAACTGAGTCACAGCAATACCAAGAATTGCTCCCACTAGAGGACTCAAGACTAGCTGAACTATTTGCAAGACTCGCTGTCCTAATAGATTTTTGGAGGCAAATAGCTCCACCAATGACCAAGTTGTCAAGATAGTCAGCAAGACTGGGGGATGAATCTGTGAGAGTAACGGTACCTTCGACCAGAGTTGGTCACTGTGGAGCAAACCAATTACCAACAGGGGCAGGGCAATTCTCATTCCTGCCGCAGCGGAAGCTGAGAGGGCGGCGAGGAGTGCAATCATGAGCGTCGTGAGTTTGGCAAGAGGTTTAGTCTAAACCAGTCAAGCTTAGCATAATGTAACAAAATATACAGTTTTTATGTGATTAAATTAAATAACCAGGACTGGGTAAATGGTAAATTTTGTTAGCTGGAGAAATAACGGCATGTCTGAGTCATTATTTGCTGATGCCAGTAAACGATTGCATAAATCACTGAAATATGTGTCAATTTCCGAGGATGCGATCGCACGCTTAAAATATCCCAAATCTAGTTTGAGCGTTTCCATCCCAGTCCGCATGGATGATGGTTCGTTACAGATGTTTCAGGGCTATCGGGTTCGCTATGACACCACCAGGGGACCAGCAAAAGGGGGAGTGCGCTACCATCCCAATGTTTGTTTAGATGAAGTCCAATCCTTAGCCTTTTGGATGACCTTTAAATGTGCTACCTTAAATTTGCCCTTCGGCGGTGGCAAAGGGGGAATTACTCTAAATCCTAAAGCCTTATCGAAGCTGGAGTTGGAACGGTTAAGTCGTGGTTACATCGATGCGATCGCAGATTTCATTGGGCCTGATATTGACATTCTCGCTCCCGACGTTTACACCAATTCCATGATTATGGGTTGGATGATGGATCAATACAGCGTCATTCGCCGTCAAATCAGTCCAGGGGTCGTCACAGGTAAACCCTTGGCCTTGGGAGGAAGTATTGGTCGCGATACCGCTACCGCTACTGGCGCGTTTTTTGTGATTGAATCCATTTTGCCCAAATTTGACCAACTGCCTCAAAATACCACCGTAGCCGTGCAAGGATTTGGTAATGCTGGTGCTGTGATAGCGCAACTGTTAGCTAAAGCAGGTTATAAAGTTGTGGCTGTCAGTGATTCTCAGGGGGGTATTTATGCCAAAAAAGGCTTAGATATTCCCAGTATTCGCCAATATAAAACATCCAGTCAAGGCATTAAAGCCGTTTACTGTCGAGGTAGCGTTTGCAATATTGTTGAGCATGAAGTCATTACTAATCAAGACCTTTTAGGCTTAGATGTGGATGTCTTGATTCCCGCTGCTTTGGAAAATCAAATCACTGAAGAAAACGTTGATAATATCAAAGCTAACTATATCTTTGAAGTCGCCAATGGACCAGTAACCTCTACCGCTGACAATCGTTTAGAAGAAAAAGGTATCTATGTTTTTCCTGACATTTTGGTTAATGCTGGAGGTGTAACGGTTAGCTATTTTGAATGGTTACAAAACCGGAGTGGACACTATTGGAAACTCGATGAAGTCCATCAGCGTCTCAAAGAGAAAATGGTGGAAGAAACCGAAACAATTTGGTCACTTTCTCAGGAGCTAGCAGTTTCCATGCGCACAGCTGCTTATATTCATGCTTTGAATCGCCTGGGAGATTCCCTGGATGCTAAAGGAACTAGGGATTATTATTGTAAATAAATCCGAAAGTGCGATTCTCCTTTACAGACGCTTCGCGAACAGAGACGCTTCGCGAACGCACTCATCCCAATCATACTCAGGACTTACGCACAGAATCCATGGGTAGGGTTGGCAAGGTTTTGCCCACCCTACAGGTAGCGTTAAATTGAGGGATTTGCGTAAGTCCTAATACTATAGCGAAGGGAACAGGTAACAGGTAATAACCAATTTAAATGCACAACAACTTAATGTAAGCATATGCCCGTAGCCCATTAGCTGATAGCTGATAGCTGAATGCTTACAACTTAATAATATGGTGCCTGATTAACCTGCCCTATTAGTTCGTATTTTATGAGCGTATTCTATGGGCGTATTATATCCCATTTCCAAATATATCATAAAAACCAATCCTGGTCTCTGATCAGACCAAAAAATTATCAGATCTCTTTCTTACTGATCTTAATTTCCCTATTCCTATAGTTTCCTATTACTTGTCTTACTTGTCTTACTTGTCTTACTTGTCTTACTTGTCTTACTTGTCTTACTTGTCTTACTTGTCTTACTTGTCTTACTTGTCTTACTTGTCTTACTTGTCTTACTTGTCTTACTTGTCTTACTTGTCT
>NZ_JAAHIG010000186.1:0-17074 GCF_010692305.1 Moorena sp. SIO4G3
TGTTAATTTATTCTTTAGCAATGATCTAAGTAGTCGGACAAAAGTAAAATTAACTGTTGAAATAGGGAGCAGGGAGCAGAGTGTCACAGGTGTTCCTGTCAAACAACAGAGGTTTATAGGAAACTATAAGTAGGTAATGTAATTTCTAATAGTTTACTGCTACTCAAATAGGGAGGAAATAGTAACAACTAGTCTTAGGAGGGTTTTGCAATGGTACGACAAGGTGTTAAAGGAGTCATAGCTTTAATAGTAGCCCTCTGTTCTATGCCCGTTTTATCCCAGACAGCGAATTTTGCTTCTTTAAACTTATCACCTGGTTTTTCCCCAAGTCAGGGACAGGTCAGTGGTCACACCGGTGGTGCTTACTCGTTGTCATCGATGGCAAATAGCGATCGCAACAATGATCCCTGTATCGGTTTTGGAGACCCTACTCCCGATCACCTGATGGTTTTGGAGGCAAATTTACCCAGTTTAACTATAGGGGTCAACACAGGGGGAAACGATACCACTTTACTAATTCAGTTTCCCAACAATCAGATCCTTTGTGGGGATGATACAGGTTCTAAAAAAGATGCCAGCATAACAGCACAAAATTGGCCAGCTGGCACATACCAAATCTGGGTCGGTGCCTTTGAGGGAGGACAACGCTGGGATTACACCCTGACCGCTCAAGAGTAACCAGCAACAGATGCGGCACTTTCATCAGGGGGTTTCTTCCACTCACTATTCCATCAAGACAAGGTAAACTAGTTAGTAATTTGTTCAAGCATTAATTATGGTGACCCCTAGTGCTATCTGCCCTGATTGCTGACTTCCGTATTATCTTTGAGCGTGACCCAGCTGCTCGGAACTGGCTGGAGGTTTTGTTCTGCTACCCCGGTCTACAGGCTCTGCTGTTCCATCGCTGTTGTCACTGGTTACATGTGATTGGGATTCCATTCATTCCTCGAGTGCTCAGTCAGTTATCCCGATTTGTTACAGGTATTGAAATTCATCCGGGTGCCACAATTGGTCATGGTGTCTTTATCGACCATGGTATGGGTGTGGTGATTGGAGAAACCGCCATTGTGGGAGACTACTGTCTAATCTATCAAGGTGTTACCCTCGGCGGTACAGGAAAGGAAAGTGGCAAGCGCCACCCTACTCTAGGAGAAAATGCGGTGGTGGGAGCTGGTGCTAAGGTGCTAGGGAATATCCAAATTGGTAATAATGTCCGCATTGGTGCTGGGTCAGTGGTCTTGCGAGATGTTCCTTCCGATTGTACTGTGGTCGGTATACCAGGTCGGATTGTCTATCGTTCCGGTGTGCGAGTCAATCCCCTTGAACATGGTAGCTTGCCTGACTCAGAAGCCAAGGTAATTCGAGCGTTAGTAGACCGGATTGAGTCTCTCGAACAACAGCTAGAAGAGTTAGCTCAGCAAAGATCTTCAATGGCATCAATAATTTCTGATCACTCTTCAAAGCCAGATGCTCCAGAGAAGGGGACTACTGCTCCATGTTGTGATCTCCAGGATAAAGAAATTCGGCAGTTTTTGGATAGTTATGGGATTTGATCTAGTCGTCAAATGTTAGCAGGTTAAAGGTTGAAGGTTTTACCTGCCGTTCCCCACAGAAAAACTTGGTGTGACCCCGAAGCTAAGGATTAACAGCTTTTTGACACCACTCCCCAGAACTGTCTTGGTAGTAAAGCCATCGGTTTTGGGGGAAACCCTGCAACCTTAGGTGATCAACCTTGACTGGTTCGAGCAATAATAGGCAAAAATTTGGCAAAGGCTGATCTAGGGCAGGTGGCGGTGGGGAAAAGGCTTGTTGATCTGCTACTCTGGCAACACCAGGGTCAGGCCAAGCAAATTGTAAACGAGCTGCATCGGAAAGATTTTGCCAAGTCTGTTGGCGGACTTGTTTAAGTCCTTCGTCGGGATAATCAGCAGTGATCAGGGTCAATTGGCCTGCTAAACGAAATTGTTCGCGAGTGTTGGGAAAGTACCAACAAACTTCTCCCCAGGGATGATGATTAATGTCGTGAATTTTCTGGCTACGGGTATCGGTAATAACTTTGAGTTGGTTGGAGTTGTCCAAAAAACCCCGAAAAACTACGGTGCGGTTAGCAGGATAGCCCTTGGGGTCAACGGTTGCCAGTTGAAAGTAACGAGCATAAGCTAGGCTCCGATTTCGGTGGAGTGCGCGAGCTAGGGGCGATCGCCAAAGAGCAATAGGCATTTTTTTTGACACATAGCCCATAAAATAGCGCAAAGGTGCGCTTTCCGCATCTAATTATTAAATGCGCGCTTTGGTGCGCACCTAAATCTGGGATAGTTTCAAGGTCAGGATGGAACCAAGCCCCAAGTTGGCTGAGTAAACGTTAAAATCCCAATTAGAATCCCAATTTCATCAGCCACACAACTATTGGCAGCACAACCAGCACCAGGAGATCAACTCATGTTCCTTAATGAACTGACACCAATTTTTGAAGAATTTACTCAGCAGCCTGTAGCTTTTTTGGGGGGATTTTTTTCAGGAGTGTTCCGCCTGAATCTCTCAGATGATCCTCTCAAGAGTTGGTTAGAGGCTCAAAATGGCTCTGAGATATACAAAGATGGTCATAACAAAAGCGAAAATGATAAAAATCAAGGGCCGCAGTCTATTTCCATTGATTAAGAGCTAATTCAACTATATTTAGCGTGGTTGTTTGGGGTCTAATTGGTGCTTAAGCACCACCCCAAGACATTTTTTTGATGAATTATTAAATACTGTCAACTAGACAACCACTGATAATCCCGTAAGTGAGCTATCATGAAACGGTATTCACAAGTTCAGTGGATTCCTTTGGTAAAACTTTGATTTGGCTTCCCCCCCCTGAGGTGGTTGCCCACTGTCGAAATTTACCACTGGTTCCTCAGATATGACCGTGAGCAACCAAAATACGTTGTACTCCGTTCTTCTGTGCCTCTGAACTTTAGTTCTATGTTCTGCCTCATCGATCGACATGACCATTTACGTCGGAAACCTGTCCTATCAAGCCACCGAAGACGACTTAAAAACAGTTTTTGGAGAATACGGCACCGTTAAACGAGTTGTTATGCCCACAGACCGTGAAACCGGCAAAATGCGGGGGTTTGCCTTTGTGGAAATGACAGAATCAGATCAAGAAGACTCAGCTATAGATCAATTGGATGGTGCTGAGTGGATGGGACGTAGAATCAGGGTCAATAAAGCCAGACCTCGGGAAAATCGTAGTAACGCTCCACGGCGCAATAATTCCTGGTAGTAACTGGTAATAAGCTGTTGAACATCTAATCGGTATAACTGATTAAGTGTTCTTTAAGAGTTCTGAATTTGACCGTTGACCGTTGACCGTTGACCACTACCAGTCAACAGTCAACAAGATTCATGTACTTAAAAGGTTCATGATATCAAAACAGTCTAATCTCCTAGACAAATACCCAATCCTCTAGCGGTTCTGACCAAAGTTCCGTTGGGATTGACGGCTTGATAATGCTTAATGGTTTCCTCAATCGGTACGCTGACAACCTGGCGATATTGCCATGTAACCATCTGGTCATATCGTTCATTGGCGATTAAGTCAACTGCTGCCACACCAAAGGCTGAGGCAATTAAGCGATCAAGGGGTGAAGGAGTGGCACCCCGCTGGGTGTGTCCAAGAACTGTAACTCGCGTTTCGGCTCCAATGGCATTACAAATCTCTTGGGCTAGATATTGACCAATACCACCTAAGCGACATTCACCAAATCCAACATTACTCTGAAGCACCTCACCGCTTGCAGTGCGAACCGCCTCGGAAACTACGATTAAACAAAAGTTTCGCCCTTGCTCCTGAAGCTGCTTGATTTTGTGGCAGACATTCTCAAGGGTATAAGGAATTTCTGGAATCAGAATAACGTCAGCCCCTCCTGCAATGCCAGCACTGATAGCAATGTGACCAGCATCACGCCCCATCACTTCTAAAATCATCACCCGGTCGTGGCTAGCCGCTGTGAAATGTAAGCGATCTAGAGCTTCGGTGGCAATGTTAACGGCAGTGTCAAACCCAATGGAGCGCTCGGTAATGGCAACGTCATTATCGATAGTCTTGGGTATACCTACCAATTTCATCCCCCCTTGTTGGGCAAGTTTGCGTAAAATCGCCAAACTACCATCGCCCCCAATACCAATTAGACCGTCTAGACCCAGTTGGTGATAGCCATCAGCAATATCAGCGCTGCGATCGCATAGTGTGCCATCTGGCATCGGAAATGCAAAGGGGTCGCCTTTGTTAGTAGTGCCAAGCATTGTACCACCCATAGTCAAGATGCGATCAACCTTGTCCAAAGTTAGGTTAATCGCTTGAGGCGGATTTTGCATCAACCCCTGAGTAGCCCGACAGATGCCAAGCACCTCCCAGTTGTAAGTACCGACAGCTCGGTGAGTCACAGCTCGAATCACCGCATTGAGACCAGCACAATCTCCACCACTGGTGAGAATGCCAATGCGTTTAGTTTCTCCCATAATCTCCGTTTAAGGTTGCAATGCCTATGTTCAGATCAATTTGACCTCAGGTATAGGCTCCAAGACAAGAAAAATGGTGTGAAGATTTGATTTCTGTATTTCTTCTAAAGTTATTAAGGATCATTAAAAATGCCTTCCTAAGATAGAAAGTGAAGAGGACTAGGCACTGGGCCAATTGGTACTCTTGCGATGGCCAATAGGCCACGCGTGCGCGTTCACCAACATCTCTGACAAACCAAGCGCCCTAAGACCTAGGGAGGACAAAAATTATGGCAGAGGGAGCTGAAGCTAGAACTCAAGAAAGAGCCCTGGATCGGGATTGTAAAACCTTATCCCGTCACGTTTTCGAGCAACTCCAAAGTTTTTCCATGGAGGCACAAGACCTCAGTGCCCTCATGAATCGCATCGCCCTAGCTGCTAAGCTAATTGCTCAACGCATGAGCCGAGCTGGTTTGATGGAAGGGGTGTTAGGATTCACCGGTGAGGTCAATGTGCAGGGTGAATCTGTCAAAAGGATGGATCTCTATGCCAATGATGTTTTCATCTCGGTATTTAAGCAAAGTGGTCTCGTCTGTCGCTTGGCCTCCGAGGAAATGGAAAAACCCTACTATATCCCGGAGAATTGCCCAATTGGACGTTACACTCTGCTGTATGACCCCATTGATGGTTCCTCCAATATCGACACGAACTTGAATGTTGGTTCGATTTTTTCGATTCGTAAGCAAGAAGGAGAGGATCTAGATGGGGAAGCCCGTGATCTTCTCCAAAACGGGCATAAGCAAATTGCTGCTGGCTACGTTCTCTATGGTCCGAGCACAATGCTGGTCTATTCCATAGGTACTGGTGTTCATGCCTTCACCCTCGACCCAAGCTTGGGAGAGTTTATCCTGTCCAAGGAAAACATTCAGGTGCCAGAACATGGCCCAGTGTATAGCACCAATGAAGGAAACTTCTGGCAGTGGGAAGAATCCATACGGGACTATATTCGCTATGTCCATCGCCATGAAGGCTATACCGCTCGCTATGGCGGGGCATTAGTGGGAGATTTTCACCGCATCTTGTATCAGGGCGGCGTATTTCTTTATCCCGGTACTGTGAAGAAACCAGAAGGGAAGTTGCGTCTACTATACGAATCTTCTCCCCTAGCCTTTTTGATAGAACAAGCCGGAGGCGCTGCCAGTACAGGTACCGAAGACATTTTGGATACTGTGCCAAAAACCCTCCATGCTCGTACTCCATTAATTATTGGTAGCAAAGAGGATGTAGCTTTGGTCAAGTCCTTCATTGAGGAAAAGGCAAGGCAGGCGCAAGAAAATTTGGAAGTGGCAGGGCACGTAGATAAGGGTTAACTGGTTGTTCGCGTAGCGTGGCCAAAGGCCAAGGTTAACCAGTTGAAGGTTAACCGGTGGAAGGTTAACTGGTGGAAGGTTAACTGGTGGAAGGTTAATCGGTGGAAGGTTAACTGGTGGAAGGTTAATCGGTGGAAGGTTAATCGGTGGAAGGTTAACTGGTGGAAGGTTAACCGGTTGAAGGTGGCAATGAATACCTCCCTACCCTTCGGTTTTTCCTTTGGGGTAAGGCCACGACTAATCTTTGAGAAAAGCTTCGCCGAACTCCAACCAACCGTCAAGCCAATAGTCAAGCCAATAACTTTCAACCAACCAACTAACCATACACCGAACCCCAAGGCGAACAACCAATCAACCTTTAACCAACCAACCTACCCTACACCGAACGCCAAAGGCGAACAAGCTTCAACCAACCAACCTTCAACCTTCAACCAACCAACCAACCAACCAACCTACCCTACACCGAACCCGAAAGGTGAACAACCTTAAACCCTTGAAAAATAACACATAAGGAGCTAATCAATGACAACGACAGCAGATAATCCGATTTTTCAGATTGAAAAAAATTATGGTCAGAGTATCTGGATGGATAATCTGAGCCGCACGCTGATTGAGTCTGGAGAACTAAAAGAAGTAATTCAAACCCGGGGAATTTGTGGGATCACTTCAAACCCAGCAATTTTTGAAAAAGCGATCGCAGGCAATGCCATCTACGATACCGATATCGAAGCCGGTATTCGTGCCGAGAAGTCGGTGATGGAAATTTACGAAACCCTGGTATTTGAAGACATTTCTAATGCTTGTGATATCTTCAAACCTGTCTACGACCAAACCAATGGGTTAGATGGTTACGTCAGCATTGAAGTCCCACCCACTATCGCCAAAGATACTCAAAGCACGATTTCCGAAGCCCGACGCTATTACGAAGCTATTGCTAGGGAAAACGTGATGATTAAGATTCCCGGTACCCCAGAAGGCTTACCCGCAGTAGAGCAAGCTATCAGCGAGGGCATCAACGTTAATGTCACCTTGCTCTTCTCGGTAGAAAGCTACGTTGAGACATTCTGGGCTTATATCCGAGGTTTAGAAAAACGAGCGGCAGAAGGGAAAGATATTAGTAACATTGCTTCTGTAGCTAGTTTCTTCCTCAGCCGCATTGATAGCAAAGTGGATGCAAAGTTGGAGGAAAAAAGTGCAGGTGTCGATGACCCCAATTTGACAGCGAAGCTAAAGGGAATTGAAGGCAAAGTTGCGATCGCTAACGCTAAAATTGCCTACCAGAAGTACAAAGAAATTATCCAAAGCGATCGCTGGAAAGCTCTATCAGCAAAAGGTGCACAGGTACAGCGGTTATTGTGGGCAAGCACCAGCACCAAAAACCCTGCCTACAGCGATGTAATGTACGTCGATGAACTCATTGGACCTAATACTGTCAACACCCTGCCTCCCAATACCATCGAAGCTTGTGCCGATCACTGTTCCCCAGAAAGTCGGATTGAGACAGGTGTTGAAGAAGCTTACCAAACCATCAACTCTCTCAACGATCCTGATGTCAATATCAATCTCAGCCAAGTTATGGATGAATTGCTTGATGAAGGGATCGTTAAATTTGTTAAGCCCTTTGATTCCTTAATTTCATCTTTAGAAAGCAAAGTCAAATTATTGGCTACAGTGTAATATAAGACGTTTTCAGGTTGCCAGTTAATTTAGGTTGAAGGTTGTTGGGTGACCAAATCGCTTCGATAGAAAGCTAATGGAAAGTCTTAACCGTCACCCTTCAACCTACCCTAAAACGAACACCTGGGTAACAACAACCTTTAACCTTTAACCTGATAACCTTGGCCAAAAGGCCACGCGATCGCGTTCAACCTGATCACCTTCAATAGGCAAAGATGGTTACTCTGCTAGAAAATCCCTTAAGAGTGGGCTTGCAACAGGAGCGCACGCCAGAACCATTGATTATGGTGATTTATGGCGCGTCCGGAGATTTGACTAAACGCAAGCTCGTACCAGCACTTTACCAGCTTAAACGAGAACGACGTCTTCCACCAGAAATTACCATCGTTGGTGTTGCCCGTCGAGATTGGACTCATGACTACTTCCGGGAACAAATGCGGGAGGGAATCGAGGAATTTTCCGACGGAATTCAATCGGAGGAGTTGTGGCAAGACTTTGCCGATGGCTTGTTCTACTGTTCCGGTGACATGGATAAAGCCGAAAGTTACCAGAAACTGAAAGCCTTCTTGGCAGAACTCGATGGTAGACGGGGAACACGGGGAAACCGGGTATTTTATTTAGCCGTAGCTCCCAGATTCTTTACAGAAGCCATCCAGCAATTGGGGTCAGCGGGAATGCTGAGTGACCCAGTGAAGCAGCGCTTGGTAATTGAAAAACCCTTCGGGAAGGATTTAAGTTCAGCTCAATCTCTTAACCGGGTGGTACAAAAAGTCTGCAAGGAAGAGCAAATTTACCGCATTGACCACTATCTGGGTAAAGAAACGGTTCAGAATCTGTTAGTGTTCCGCTTTGGTAACGCTATCTTTGAGCCGTTGTGGAATCGCCAGTTTGTTGACCATATCCAAATTACCGTAGCCGAATCGGTAGGGGTAGAGGAACGGGCAGGTTACTACGACAAATCCGGCGCACTGCGGGATATGGTGCAGAACCATTTGATGCAGCTATTTTGCCTAACGGCCATGGAAGCTCCCAATGCTCTGGACGCTGACAGTATCCGTACTGAAAAGGTCAAGGTGATTCAAGCTACTCACCTGGCAGATATTCATAATCTAGAAAATTCAGCAGTGCGGGGTCAGTATGCAGCAGGTTGGATGAAAGGCAAACAAGTGCCTGGGTATCGGGAAGAGAAAGGGGTTGACCCCAATTCCACTACCCCCACCTATGTCGCCCTAAAGCTACTGATTGATAACTGGCGCTGGCAAGGAGTTCCCTTTTACCTGCGCACGGGCAAACGACTGCCGAAGAAGGTCAGTGAGATCTCCATTCAGTTTCGTAAAGTTCCCCTAATGATTTTTAAATCTGCTGCTCAGCAGACTAGCCCCAACGTCTTAACCCTGCGCTTGCAGCCCAATGAGGGAATTTCTCTGCGTTTTGAGGCGAAACGGCCAGGACCAGATTTGCGCACCCGCACCGTAGATATGGACTTTAGCTACGGTTCTTCCTTTGGTGTGGCAACTGCTGATGCCTATAATCGGCTTTTACTTGACTGTATGTTAGGGGATCAAACTTTGTTTACTCGTGCTGATGAAGTTGAAGAAGCCTGGAGGGTAGTGACACCAGCCTTAGCAGCTTGGGATGGTCCAGCTGATCCAGCATCCATACCCCAGTATGAAGCAGGAACTTGGGAACCGAAGGAAGCCGAACACCTAATTAATCGAGATGGACGTCGCTGGCGCAGACTTTAAGTTAGTTAGTCAGTAGTGACTACTGACTAATGACTACTGACTAATGACTAGTGAGTAATGACTATTGACAAAACACAAGTGAATTGCTATGGCTACACAATCTCCTCCGGTGCTTTCAATACAACCACCCAAAGATGTTTCTTTGGGTGAAATTGAAGCGGAACTGCGTCAAATTTGGCAAAGCTATGGTGAAAACGGTGATTCGCCCAGTGCGATCAGGGCAACAACCTTTAGTTTAGTAGTTTATGAACCCGAAGAAACCCAGCAGCTCTTAGCAGCACTGGGATATTATTCCGGTCCAATTGATGGTATCCTAGGCCCGCGCATGGTCGCTGGTCTCAAGGCAGCACAGAAAGCCTATGGATTGGAAAGAACGGGTAGAGCAGATGAGGCGACTAAGGCAAAACTACGGCAGGAATACAATGAATCTGTCCAGAAGGGACAGACCCAGAAGAAGCTAGAGTATTCCGGTGATTTAGAAGGATTTGGAATTGCCGATGCGATCGCAGCCTCTAACCCCTGTCGCATTATTGCCCTTTGTCCTATTGCCGGAGAAGATGAAGGGGTTAAGGCTCAGGTATCTGCCTCTTGCCCCATTCAAAAGCAAAGCCAGAGTACATTAATATGTTGTGAATACATCACCCTAACTGGCACCGCTGCTGCTTTGGAACGGATTAGCGGTATCATTTCGGAATTGATGTTACCAGAACTGCCGAAATTCCTATGGTGGAAGGGAACTCCTGATCCTAATTATGGGTTGTTCCAACGCTTAGCAGGGCTAAGTAATACAGTCATTGTTGACTCAAGTAGCTTTAGCAATCCAGAGGAACAGTTATCACAAATGTGTGAGCTGATCAATCAGGGCACACCAGTGGCTGACCTAAATTGGGCACGGTTGGCAGCATGGCAAGAGTTAACCGCAGAAGCATTTGATCCACCAGAACGTCGTGGGGCAATCTACGAAGTTGATCAAGTTACCATTGATTACGAAAAAGGGAATGAGGCTCAAGCACTGATGTTTCTCAGTTGGTTAGCGTCTCGCTTAGAATGGCTTCCCACGTCTGATCTCAAAGAAGGTGGGGATTACGACCTGCGGCGTGTTAAATTTATCAGACCCAACCAGCAACCTGTAGAAGCAGAATTGGCAGCTATCCCCGTAGCTGATGTTGGAGATGTGGCAGGTGATTTGATTAGCCTGCGCTTGGGTTCGACCAACCTGCAAGCTGATTGCTGCACTGTGTTGTGTTCACAAACCACCGGTTGTATGCGGATGGAAGCTGGTGGTGGTGCTCAGTCTTGCCGCATTCAGCAGGTATCGCCCTTGTTTGACCAGAAGACTGAGTTTTTGCTCTCTCAGCAATTACAACGCTGGGGTCGGGAGATGCTATACGAAGAAAGTATGGCAGTGACCAAGGAAATTTTGAATTTGACGGTGACAAGTTGAAGGTTTCACAAAAGCGTTGAAGGTTAACAAGTTGCAGGTTCAATGTTGTGATCATAAACTTTAACCTTAAAACCTTAAACCTTCAACTGTTAAATGGCTTTAATCATTGCTGGTGAACGTAGTGGGGTGGGCAAAACAACAGTTACGCTCGCCCTATTATCGTATTTATTCAAGTGTAACTATACAATTCAATCCTTTAAAGTCGGTCCGGATTACATTGACCCCATGTTTCATCAGCGGGTTACGGGACGTCCTTGTCGGAATTTAGACCCAGTATTAACCTCTGAAGATTATGTTAAAGACTGCTTTTACCGCCATTGCCAGGGAGTAGATTATGCCCTGATTGAAGGGGTGATGGGGTTATTTGATGGAGCATCAGGAAAAAATGATTTTGCCAGCACAGCTCATGTAGCACGGTTGTTAGACGTACCAGTGTTATTAGTGTTGGATTGCTCTCGGTTATCTCGTTCCGTGGCTGCGATCGCATATGGCTATCAATCCTTCGATCCCAGGATTACCATAGCTGGAGTAGTATTGAATCGAGTCGGAAGCTCACGGCATTTGGAATTGCTCAAGGATGCTCTGGAACCGTTACACATTCCTGTATTAGGAGAGCTACAGCGTCAGGAGAATATAACTATTGCCGATCGGCATTTGGGCTTGATACCTACTGCTGAAATTACTCAACTGGATGCTTTGATTAACCGACTTGCTGATCTAGGACAGAGTTGCTTTAATTGGGAGCATCTTCACTCAGAGTTGAAGGTTGGCCACCTACAACCTGTAACCTCTACTAACCAGCAACCTGTAACCTCTACTAACCAGCAACCTGTAACCTCTACTAACCAGCAACCTGCCCTAATCCGAATTGCTGTAGCATGCGATCGCGCTTTTAGTTTCTATTACCAAGACAATCTCGATAGTTTGGAACAGCTAGGAGCAGAGTTAGTGTATTGGAGTCCCCTCACCGATACAACTTTACCTGCTGATGTACAAGGGATGTACTTTGGTGGTGGTTTTCCAGAAGTTTTTGCTGAGCAACTCGCCGAAAATACTAGTGCGCGAGAGTCAGTGCGAACAGCTATAGAGTCAGGAATGCCCACGTATGCTGAGTGTGGCGGATTGATGTATTTAGGGGAGCAGATTACAGATTTTGACGGGAAATCTTGGTCAATGGTAGGGGTATTACCCACGGTTACGGTAATGGGAAAATCCCTTACTTTAGGATATCGACAGGCAACTGCTTTGGTAGATGGACCCTTGTTACCTGCCGGAGCAACGGTTTGGGGACATGAATTTCATCGCTCCCACTTGACAGTCATGCCCTCCAATCCCTTGTTTGAGTTACGGGGATATAACCAGAGAAAAGTTGGAGTTGAAGGTTGGCAAGTCTATCAGCTCCATGCTTCCTATGTTCATCTCCATTGGGGTAGTTGTCTCAAGGTTCCCCTGCAATTTTTGCAACGCTGTCAGCAGTTCACTTTTAAGGGAGTGACAAGCTAGTTCAGAACCATTCAAGATTCACTTTCAGGCAACGCAATAATATTGAGTCTTCCTTGTAAATCCTCCCTAGAATTTATCGGAATTAAATTCCCTAGGTAAGGCTGATATTGATATAGTTGATAGCCTCTGTCTCTGAGAAAATCAGCAACAGCTAGGTTACTACCCCGACTCCCTGCAATATTTTCGTACAGTATCGTTGGGCTAAATTCCGTTAAAATTCTATTGCTGCCTGCTAAAACTTGCAGCTCATGACCTTCTGCATCAATTTTCAACAAATCAACCTTGCTAATAGCTTCTTGCTCCATCAAACTATCCAGAGTAAAGCAGGAAACCTCCTCAAAATTACCAGATTTTACAGTTGCTTGTTCATCACTAGAAACAATTTCATTAAGTTCACTAGCACCATGAAGAGCAAGTTGAGCAGTACCATTGCGATCGCTAGCTGCTCCTGCACACACTTTCACCCAGTCTAACTGATTAATAGTACAGGTTTCTTCTAAACAACGAACACAACCAGAAAACGGTTCAACCGCTAGCACACACCCTTCTGCTCCTACTCGTAAAGCAGCACTAAAAGTGTAGACGCCCGCATTAGCACCAACATCAATAACAGTCATCCCAGGTTGGAGCCAGTTGCGCCAAAACTCCATTTCTTTTTCAAACCAGTCTCCTTGAGCAATTAACACACTTGTCACCAAACTCCGGAGACTTGGCTCAACCGCTAATAGTAACTCCTCTTCAAAGGTCACATAAGTAAATGGACTTTCAATCTCTAATTCAGTCCATTTAAACCCGATTAAATCCGAATTTTCGTCCCTAATTTCCCCAGCCCTAGCTAGCCCCATCTTTCGCCAATACTTGGCTAAATCTATCTGTCCTAAATCTCGATAAGCGAGGTATAGTGATTGTATAATCCTAGGCGAATAAGGAGCAAAATTTTTAGCCTGGTGTAAATTAAATAATCCTTCCCATTGACTATTGACCAGGCTAGCAATTCCCAACTTTAAATGAATAGACGGGGAATCTGAGAATAGTTGAACAGCAAGATGGAGAAATCTTAATCCCGTAGCATTATAAAATACCAATTGTGAGCGACATAAAACCTCACTTAACAAAAAAATTGATTGAGCGTAGCCATCCTCAGCGTCTAGAATGTGAGCCAATTGCTCATACCTCTTACCTGTAAAGCCATTTCCAGAAGGTAGATAAACTAGTCCTAGAGGAATGGATTGCTCATTAATATCAGCGGGATGTAAAGTATTAATTAAGCTTGGAAATGCTGTTTGTATCCCCTGCTCCATTTCTCCAGTCATGGCGAAAACTAGAGCTAAATGAGCAGCACACAGGGGATGACCAGACAACTCAATTCCCTGATTCAAAGCCTCAAAAGCCATCTCAACATACATGGCACGTAGAGATGAATTGTCACATTGCTCAGCTTCAATTAATGCTACTACAGCACAGTTGTTCAATTCTATAGCAGAAGTCGGATTATCCCAAGACGTACTTTCAATACTGGTCTCTACAGTAGATAAAGTCTCTGAATCCAGATTCAGACCAGCACTTTCGAGATATTTCCAATAGGAATCAGAATAATTGACAGACATTTCCGCTTTCTCTTATTGACATCCTCCCCTTCCTCAAAGTAACTTCGCCTAGCGAAGTTACTTTGAGGAAGGGGATTCCTAAATCTCGCGAATTAGGTTTTCTGCTTCGACCCGTGCCAACTAGAGTATCGTGACCAATACTCCCCGTCGCTTCCAGTCCACAGACATTTTCTGATACGCTATGCCCTAGCGCATTTAATCCACGATTTCTTACTTCCTGGCTGGCTGCTACATCCCTTGTAGTGATATACCCACACTGATCACAATGATGGAATCTGATATCTAGAGTTTTCTTCCCCGTATGTGCGCCACAATTAGGACAAGTCTGGCTAGTACCATCTTTGTTAACCTTGGCAAAATAGACATCTCGACGAAAACAAACCCACTCTAAGATATTTACAAATTGACCAAATCCAGCGTCGGCACTGTGTTGTGAAAGCATTCCTCTTTGCCATGAGACAAAGTTAATATCCTCAACAAACAACATTCCAGCACCATCACATAGATGATGAGCTAACTTAAAGTGCCAGTCTTTACGAGTGTCAGATATACGCTGATGTAGCCTAGCTATTTTCTGGTTTAACTTGTGCCGATTATTCGACCCTTTTTGCTTATTCCTTAACCTACGTTGCAGCAATTTCAGCTGGCGTTGTAGGGTGATCATAAATTTAGGTCGCTTAATCTCTTCGCCGTCACTGGTGGCTACAAACTTGTCAAAGCCCAAATCTAAACCTCTAGGATGACCATCAGGCATAGGACTAGGAACATTAACATTTAGCTGTAGTGACAGCATCACGAAGTAGCCAGATGCTTTTCTAACTATTCTTGCTTGTTTGATTTCAAACCCTTCTGGAATTGGTCTTGATTGTCGCCACTTAACCCATCCCAATTTAGGGAATTTGATCGCATCATTTTTAATTGGGTCTTTCCCGAGCTGAGGAAACACAAATGAACGCATCCGATACTTATTTTTAAACCGAGGGCTACCAAAACCTCTAGCTTTCATGTCATCCCAAGCTCTATCTAACCTTCTTAGGGTTTGCTGAAGTACTTGAGAATGTACTGTCATAAGCTTCTGATATTGCTTTTTAGCTTCTGTTAGCTGCTTTGCTTGTCTATGATAGTTCGGGAATGGTTCGTCAGCAGGAATGATGTATTCAGATTGAATCGAACAAGCATTAATCGCTGACTTACGAGATGCACACCAATCTTTACGCTGACGTAACGCAAAGTTCCAAACAGCACGACATACATCTAGGGTTTGATCAATGATTGTTATCTGTTCGGAAGTTGGTTGTAGTTTGTACTCGTAGGTCATGGTTAGCATACAATCATTATACCTTACATGAGCTATAAGACTTTGTAAAGATTTACTGTATTTGCGATCTTATACCAAATCCGGTTTCCAGAGTATCTCTATCTCAAACAACAGAATTCAATCCAAAAGAGGATTTGGCTGATTTTGGTAAGGCTACTTTATAAACCGGATTTGGTATTATCGGGGTATCGAACCCCGATAATTAGCTTGAGGGAGTCCATGTATCCCCGCCTTAAACATCGTTCGCCTGTTCGCGTAGCGGCGACCTAAGAGAAACGGCCCACTCGTCCTGAATACGAGGTTTTATAGCTCCCTCAAACTCCCTCATTTGATAAAAGGTTGGCTCTCATATTTTTACCTCTAACAGGCAGTGATGGGGTGATAGGAAAGACGATCAGAACCTGTTTTTGTTCACCAATCCTTTACGATTACTATATGGATTATCCCACAATCTGATCAACAAACCCCCTCAACTTCTATGAATGCGATCGCTTCAACCCTCGAACCAATTGTCGGAAATTCCAATATCTACACCTGGGAAAACCTAGACCCAAGCTGGCAAGAGCGAATCAAACCAGCCATTGCTCCCGACACCCTTCCCAAAGCTATCGTTTACCCTAGGACACCCGAGCAACTAGCCCAAGTCATAGGTCTCGCTCATTCCCAACATTATCATCTCCTCCCCTGTGGTAACGGCAGTAAATTAGGCTGGGCAGGTATCGGTAAAGACATTGATGTGGTAGTAAGTACCAAGCAGCTCAACCAAATCATTGACCACGCCGTAGGAGACTTGACAGTTACCGTAGAAGCCGGAGTGAAATTAGCTGACTTACAAGCTATTTTAGCAAAAACCGGTCAATTTATAGCATTAGATCCAGCTTATCCCCAAGAAGCGACCATTGGAGGTATTATTGCTACCGCAGACAGCGGCTCCCTAAGTCAACGCTATGGAGGGGTTCGGGATATGTTGCTCGGCATTTCCTTTGTCCGCAGTGATGGACAAATCGCTAAAGCCGGGGGTCGAGTGGTAAAGAATGTCGCTGGATATGATTTGATGAAGCTATTTACTGGCTCCTATGGAACCCTGGGAATTATCACTCAGGCAACCTTTCGGCTATATCCAATACCAGAAGCATCAGCAAGTATGGTGTTGACAGGTGAAATGGATGGAATTGCATCAGCTGTAACAACAGTATTAGCCTCAGCCTTGACTCCCACAGCACTAGATTTATTATCCCCTAAGTTAGTCACAGAATTAGGGATTGGTCAGGATATGGGATTAATGGTAAGGTTCCAAAGTGTAGCAGACAGTGTCAAAGAGCAATGTGCTCGAATACAGTCAGTTGCAGAACAGTTAGGGTTACGGAATAGTTTTTATAGTAACGGTGATGACACGAGTCTATGGGAATCATTGGCAAACTCAATTGGTAAATCGGGACAAGCCTCAACAATTGTCTGCAAAATAGGAGTATTACCAACTGCTGCTGCTAAGACATTGAACACCTTAGAAAAGTTAGGAGGATTGGGAGTGATTCATGTTAGAAGTGGCTTAGGTAAAGTGTGGTTTGAATCCCAAGCAGTCAGTTTAGACGTGATTAAAACTATGCGCAGTTATTGTGACTCTGAACAAGGATTTCTTACAGTATTAGAAGCTCCCATAACCTTGAAGCAGGAGTTAGATATTTGGGGATATCAAGGCAATGGATTAGAGGTCATGGGTGAAATTAAACGAAAGTTTGACCCAGAAAATGTTTTAAGTCCTGGTCGATTTGTTGGAGGAATTTAATTTATAGTTTTTAGGGAGTAGGGAGTCGGGAGTAGGGAGTAGGGAGTAGGGAGTCGGGAGTAGGGAGTAGGGAGTAGGGAGTAGGGAGTCGGGAGTCGGGAGTAGGGAGTAGGGAGTCGGGAGTCGGGAGTCGGGAGTC
>NZ_JAAHIG010000187.1:0-16802 GCF_010692305.1 Moorena sp. SIO4G3
TACTTGACTAGAAGAAATTAAATTACCCTTGAAGCCAAAATAATCTAACAGTCTGGTATAACCATTGGTTGTGTCTAATACAAAAAAGTAACTGCCTGACTTTGCGGAAGCATATTCAGTATTGGAATTTTCAATTTCTTTTGAGTCAAGTTGTACAGCGGTTGAGAAATCAAAGGAGAACTTCTCATAAGCACCAACGGAAAAATTACCAACTACCTTAGCCTTACTATTAGCAAATACTTCATAAGCGCCCTCAGTACCAACTCCAGCACTTTCAGTGAAGAGTTCAGAAAAAGTTGGGTCATTGATAAAGGTGGCGTCAGCATTAGCAATGGCCTGACTTAAACCATCGTTGACAAAAGTCTGCGCTTGGGCATCAGTCAAAGTCCCTGAAGAACTGTGACTGTATCCTGTAAACTGAGCGCCTCCGGTAGCATTAGCAAAGTTAGGTTTAGGGTTATAGGTTTGAGATTTAAGGGATAAGAATAGAGTATCTGATGTCATAAACGTCTAGGTTGTTCTGTTCACTTAATTAACTTAATTATCAATATTGGGAAGGGATAATGGGAAATAAGCGCGTTTGTATCTGGGTTGTCAATACACTTCTTGCAGGAATTGGCTTGCATACAAGAGGAACCCACCTCTAACCCCTACCAGGAGGGTAAGTAAGGCAAGATGGTAAAGATATCCGGAGTTTTATTGTTCAATAAAAAAAACCTTATAGGTTGACATTTGATACAAAAAATGCTATATTATCCAACGGCTAAGTTCACCAATTTATTGATAGTAAAACCATAAAAAAAATCAAAATACTAGATCTGCCAATTTGTCATTTTTTATTATTTATTTTTGTAACCTTTACGTTTCTTAATAGGTAACTATAGGATTGATGAAGTAAATGTAAACCTAGGGATTATTTTTTTTTTAAATAAAAATAACGATCAAGAAAAATAGGTAAGTTAACTGTTGATTAACTTATAGCAAGTCCGGAGGATGATCGATAATTAACAATATCCGCGTATCCCCGTTCTTTCCTCCCCTTACTTCTCCCTCTCTCCCGATCAGTTTTAATGATTAGTATTTAAGGGTCGATGATATTACGACCAAATAGGAAGTATGGTGCTCTGTAAGCTGGCATTTTTTTGAGGGGTATCACCCCTAGGGTAATTGACAAACCCTATCACACTATTACGGATCACAAAGCTTCTCTAGAAGCTGAGACATAGCTGTTCTTGTGAATTTTATTTAAATTTTATAATAAGATTTGATGAAGACTTGGTAAAGTACTTGTGAGACTATTGATAACTACTAAACTGATTATATGAATAATTAGTTTAGTAAAAATGTTATGAAAACTTGACCAATCTATCGACCTGGTTAAGTTCAATCTGACCACTTAACTTCAATGAGATTTGATTAAGATTTATTGAAGATGTCTTCAAAACCGTGATTTTATCGTAAAAATAACTTGACAGCGCCGATTTACTTCACATAGGATGATTCCGGAGATTGTCCTTGGGGTTAGTGGTAAGGAATATTATGTAAAAAAGGAAATATGTAAATTAAGAAATATGTAAAGATATTGAGTTTTCAGGGGAAAAAACTCATAATTGATTTCACAAGCTTTTCATAAAGTTAACGAAAAAATGGCGATCAGCCTCCCGGAACAAGGGTGACCATCAAATTATTACTTATTTACCTGGATTAGCTGGGATTGCTTAGGTTGCATCAAACGGCAAACACTTGTTGGATGCCACAGTACTCCTAAGTCAACTCCTAAGTCAACCCCAGGGAACACTACTGGGACTATCCCTAGGGAAAATGGGAGAAAAGATTCTATGTGACTACCCAGAGCACTGTTTGATCAATCAGGACTTGTGCCAATCAAATGGGGTCAAAGACTCAAGCTAACCATGGCGCTAGTCAAGACATGGCAAAACTCACTAACGAAGGGGTTCTAGCTAATGCATCAGAAAACGGTCGGTTTAGAAGAATCAGGGCAACCACCAGATTCCCTTGGCCAATACCCGACCCATAAATCTTCCGAGGTTATTGAACACCTAATCGCGAACTGGTTGGATAAGACACTAGTAAATACACTATTACCTGAATTTAGTCAATCCTTCCAAATTCATAACTTTGATCTAGGTGATGAAATTATACCCCATCCTAGACGGGATTTAAGCCAAGATTCTGTTCAAAATGAACCAAATAAGTATTTTTACGTGGTCTGTCGCGGGCGGGTGCGGCTGCTAAGCTTTGATGAGGAAAAACAGCGGGATGTATCCGTACAGGTTCTTGAAGAGGGGGCAAGCTTTGGGGCTGAGGAACGGTTGTGCAACCTATCTTATTCTTACCAAGCGATCGCTGCGAGTTCAGGACAGATTGCTCGGATTTCCTTAGCTGAACTCGAATCTTGGTTAGAACAGCTACCGGAGTGGCTTGAACACCTACAGCAACAAGCTCAGCACCGGCAACGCTTGATTTTCTTCAAGACCTTGACAGAATTGCGTACCCTTGACAGCATCACCCTACAGCAATTGTTGCCCTACCTGGTAGACACATGGATTTCCGCTGGGGAGTCCTTAGTTGAGTCTGGCCAAGTTGGTCGTTACTGGCTACGTAGTGGTCAGATTGAAAGGGACCCAGTTCAAGAGAATTGCCGACTCACCATTGCAAGGGGCGAAAGTTGGGGCTATCCTCAGCCAGTGCCGGAAGATTGGATTGCCCAAAGCGATTTATGGGTAACCCATCTACCAAAGGAACATTGGGAAACTGCCCAACTCCTGGCACCAGTGCTGGCAAGGTTGAGTCCACAGACGGGTCAAAGCTCTGAAAATGGACACCAGAAATCAGACGCCACTAGCACCATACTTCACCAAGTCCGTACTCAGTCCGGTCACAGAGTACCGCTAATTCCATCCAACCTCCCTACCAATGGAAATGCTGAAACAGAAAGTAACTCCACCCAGGCTGAGTCTGAACTGATCCCATTTCCCGTACCGACGAAGCGGCATTTTCTTCAGGGGTTGTGGCAACGCTATCCCTTAATTGAACAGCAATCGTCTTCCGATTGTGGCGCTGCTTGCTTGGCAATGATTGGACGCTACTGGGGCAAACGATTTAGTTTGAATTCCCTACGGAATCTGGCTGGGGTGGGGCGTGCTGGGTCATCCTTGAAAGGGTTAGCCAGAGCATCAGAAACCTTGGGATTTCAAGCTACTCCAGTCAGAGCGTCTTTAGCTCGCCTAGCGGATCGGAGTAACCCCTGGATTGCTCACTGGCAAGGTGATCATTATATAGTTGTCTATTGGGTCAAAGGGGAGAAGGTACTTGTTGCGGATCCAGCTGTAGGAAAGCGATCGCTTTCTCGACAACAATTTCTAGAGGGTTGGACAGGATATGCACTGCTGTTGAATCCCACTCCCCAGCTAGCAGCTACTCCCAATCAAAAGATTTCTCTGAATCGCTTTTGGGGATTGCTATGGCCCCATCGCATAGTCCTGTTGCAAATTATCCTAGCTTCCCTACTGCTCCAGGTGTTTGGTCTGATTACCCCCCTGTTTACCCAAATCATTTTGGATCGGGTGGTGGTTAACAAAAGTTTTGTTACCCTCAATGTCTTTGCCATTGGTCTAGTCATCTTTGGACTTTGGAGCATGGGCTTGAGTGTCACCAGACGCTACTTGCTCGATTACTTTTCCAATCGACTCAGTCTTACCTTTGTCAGTGGCTTTATTAAATATACACTCACACTACCCCTGAAGTTTTTTGAATCCCGCCAGGTGGGAGACATCCTGACCAGAGTCCAGGAAACTGGGAAAATTCAGGCGTTCCTCACTCAGCAAGCCATTGCCACTTGGCTGGATGTGGTAATGATGTTTGTCTATGTGGGGTTGATGCTCTACTACAACTGGCACCTAACCTTGCTGGTGCTGGCAACGATTGTACCGATTGCGATTTTGACCATAGTTGCCAGTCCATTTCTACGGCAAGTGTCCAGGGAAATCTTTAAAGAAGAGGCGGCACAAAACTCCCTGTTAGTAGAAATGATATCGGGGGTAGCAACTGTCAAAGCAGCAGCCTCTGAACAAGAGGTGCGCTGGCGCTGGGAAGACCGCCTCACGGGTCAGTTGAATATGGAATTCAAAGGACAGAACTTGGCCAACGGCTTAGGGTCAGTGAGTGGCTTGATTAATAACCTCAGCGGCACGGCTTTACTATGGTTGGGAGCAAGTCTGGTAATTCAGGAACAGCTCACGATTGGTCAGTTTGTGGCATTTAATATGCTCATTGGTCGGGTGATTAGCCCGATTTTGTCTTTGGTGGGACTTTGGGATGAGTTCCAAGAAATATTGGTATCCGTGGAACGGCTCGATGATGTCTTGACCACCCAGCCAGAAGAGAATACCCAAAAACCCCTGATGCCATTGCCTGGGATCGCGGGGCATGTTCAGTTTGACAATATCAGCTTTCGCTACAGTGAGGATGATGAACAATACATCCTTCAGAACATTTCCTTCGAGGTTGCCCCTGGAAAGACCATAGCCATTGTTGGACGCAGTGGCTCGGGCAAAAGTACCTTGGTCAGGCTGCTCCAAGGACTCTATCAGCCAACTACAGGCCGTATTTTGATTGATAGCCACGACATCCGACATGTTTCTCCCCAGTCTTTGCGCTCTCAATTAGGTGTAGTACCCCAAGAATGCTTTTTGTTTTCAGGGACAATCTTAGACAACATCACTTTATACAAACCTGAGTATAGTCTCGAACAAGGGGTAGAAGTGGCCAAATTGGCTGAAGCTCATGTGTTTATTCAAAACCTGCCACTGGGATACAACACCAAGGTTGGGGAGCGAGGGTCTAACCTGTCTGGGGGACAACGGCAACGGATTGCGATCGCCCGAGCCTTGCTGGGTAACCCCAAGATTCTGATTCTCGATGAAGCGACTAGCTCCCTAGATACGGAATCAGAGCGACGTTTTCAACAAAATTTAGCTCGCATTAGTCGCGATCGCACTACCTTCATCATTGCCCACCGTCTTTCTACGGTGCGCAATGCCGACTGTATACTCGTCCTCGACCAAGGTCTGATCGCAGAGCGCGGTACCCACTCCGAACTCATGGCTGAGAAAGGTCTGTACTACCACCTAGCCCAGCAGCAGCTAGATCTTTAACCCTGGCATTTATCAAAGTTTGTAAATGTTTTTCGTAAAAAATCGCTCTCGGGGTGATTAAGTATATCCCCCACTGTGTTCAAGATTGACTTTCGCGAACGTTCGTGTTCTCAGTTCAAATCAATACACACAACACTACCAGTGATTATCGGTGAACTATCATGAACAAACCAGAAGCATCTACCCCGTCTAGAGAGGGACTCCCTAAGGGAGAAACCCCTCACCCTAATCTAACCTCAGCTGAGATTAGATCGATCTATGGAGGGACAGCGGTATCAGCACCACTAGTCCGAGCATCACCTAATCATGTCCCAAATCCGGTCACAGCAACATCATCACTAGGAGCTACCAACACTGAAAACTGGTCAACAGCCCTACAAAATTTACTGGATCAGCCACCATCGGTACTGCCCCAGAGACTGCTTTTGGGCGGATTCGCCTTCTGTATGGTTTGTGGGGTTTGGGCAACCTTTGGGCAAATTGACGAAGTGGGTAAAGCCACAGGCAAGTTAGTGCCAAAAGGAGAAGTGTATAAAATTCACCCGATTGAATCTGGCAAAGTGGCCAAGATTGCGGTCAAAGAAGGGGAATCGGTTACCGCTGGGCAAGTCTTGGTGGAACTAGATACAAAACTTGGTGCTACGGAAGTAGAGCGTTTGGAGCAACTGATCAATGCTGACCAAATCAAATTAATTCAGATGCAAGGGCTGATTGAAAACATTCGCCAAGAAGCCCAAACCCGTCAGCAAATTGCCAAAGCGGACATTGACGGACAACAGGCAGCTATCGATCAGGCACAGACTAAAGTAACTGCCTTACGAGAACAACTGATCCAACATCAGCAGGCAAAAGTCGCCAGTCAGGACAGACTAGAACGGCTAAAACAGCTCAAGGCTACTACCCAAGCACTGCTCCAGCAACGACAGGATGATGCCTTTGCCCTTAAGGAACGCCTCGATAATCTCAAACCCCTGTTAGCATCAGGGGCAATCTCAAAAGAACAAGTATTTCAAGCAGAACATAGCCTACGAGCGAGTCAGCGGGTGATTACCCAAACCCAACTGCAAGAAGCAGCCAGTAACCAAGACCAGATTTATCAAGCCCAGCAGAGTATACGCGATCGCAATAGCTCCATCACCCTCACTCAGAGCGATCTCAACCAAACCTTAGCAGAAATCCAACGACTTCAAGCAGGTCTAACTCAGAAGCAAGCAGAAGTCCATCGGACTCAGCTCGAGACCAAGCAAAAACTTCAGCAGTTGGAGATCGAACTGACTCAACTAAATGCCAAAATTGCTGAAAACCGCAATCTGCTAACTAGTGCGAAAGCCAGGCTCAAACAAAAGTTTCTCTATGCACCGGTAGATGGAGTAGTTTCCTCCCTCAACGTTGCCAATATTGGTGAAGTCTTTCAATCCGGTCAAACCATTGCTGAAGTAGCGCCCCAAGATGCGCCCCTGGTGTTATCAGCCAGTTTACCTAATCAGGAGGCAGGCTTTATCAAACAAGGAATGCCGGTGCAAATCAAGCTTGATGCCTATCCCTATCAGGAATACGGCATCATCAAAGGGAAAGTTACTTCCCTTTCTGCTGATGCCAAAACTGATCAACAACTTGGTTCAGTTTATGAGGTAGAAGTTTCCCTAAACCGTGACTACGTTAAAGAGGACGATCAAATGATCCGATTCAAAGCTGGTCAGACAGCCAAAGCTGACATCATTATCCGCCGCCGTCGGATTGTGGATTTCTTGTTAGATCCGATCCGACAGCTGCAAAAAGGTGGTGTCAATCTATAGCAGGACTAACGCAATTTAGCCATCGACATACTGCCTATAGCGTAATGGGAGTGGTACTAAATCCAGGTCGATTAACCCTGGTGGCACAACCAGTCAGGGAAGAGGAGTACAAGGGAGGAAAAGGGATTGACTGACAAGTCGTGGGCAATGCCGAGTGAGGGAAATTTATGGTCAGAGGTAGATTGAGCTCGGTCATGGAAAAGCTGCTTGAATTCCCTGTGGATACAGGATTTCACAGTCTTTTCACAAAATCTGATCAAAATATTCACGAAATCTGATCACAATCTGAACAAAATTTTCATAAAGCTCTGTTCAAAATAGTCTTTACTGAGAGTATTTGAAGTGTTTGAGATTTGTCAGTCAACTAGAAGGGGGGAATAATCTGGTGTTCTCCAAAATGGGGATGATTGATGGAAATTTAGAAGAAGATAATCCTGAGCTATCAATCGTTATTGATTGGTACAAAAGAACAGGTTGTGAGATTCTTCGAGATCAACCGATCAGCCAAACACACCATCTGCGGAGGTTTTACAACTCAAATCAGATTCTTAGATCAGTACTCTAACTCTTCGGTTAATTGACCAACCAGAATCACTGACTATTTAAACTAGAGGTAGAGTTCAAGCGTAAATCCTGTAAATCCAATTCGTTGACCTTCAGATCACAGAGAAATAATCATGAGTTACTCCATGCTTCGTCGTTCTAATCGCCCACTGGGCAAAACCCTAGATCCTGAAAAGATTAGTTTGATTGAAGAAGCAATCCGCGATCGCAAGTATTCCTGGGCTTGTGTTTTGATGCTGCGTTATTTGGGTCTTAACCCCATAGAATACATACCGTCACGAACCTACTGCCGATTGCGACGGGATAACGAGAAAATGGACTCACTCAATCAAGCTACAACCGACACTTTAAAGCAGGATAGGCAAGATGCTCACAAGTGCTTAAGGAACATTAAAGATCTCGATTATGCAGAGCCCCTTGACAGGAGAAGCCAACTAGTTCAAGGGGGCTCTCAAGAACAGTGGTTTAACAACAAATTGCAAAAATTCTACTCAAATTGCAAAAATTCTACTCAACTACTAGGAATGTAAGGTTTTTCTAGTGACTGCTAACCTCACCATTGAGGTGAGGGACTGATAGCTCAATGCTGACAGTCCCCCAATCCCTGAATTTATTTTGTTTTTCTTAATTTTTTGATACGGCATAAATTGCCTTAATACTCCCAAGTTAGTTTTCCATAACTTGGGCATTTTTCATAACAATTTGTAACGTTAAACTATCCCTAAAACTTTACCGCCAAATTGGCGTGACAAGTGAGACAAATTAAAGTAAGAGCGGTAGGATTAAAGTAACAACAACCAAGGGGTTGTTAGTTACCTACCTAACTGAATCAAGTGTCGAGCTAAAGTTTCCGCCAAATTGGCGTGACAAGTGAGACAAATTAAAGTAAGAGCGGTAGGATGAAAGTAACAACAACAAAAACCAAGTTGTTGTTAGCTACCTACCTAACTGAATTAAAAACTTTCCGCCAAATTGGCGTGACAAGTGAGACAAATTAAAGTAAGAGAGGTAGGATGAAAGTAACAACAACAAAAACCAAGTTGTTGAGCAACATCAAACTAACAAAAGAGCAGACCAACCATGATTATTTCTGACCTAAATCACATCGAAGTTGTTAACGAAGAAACCAACATCGTTGGTGGATTAAGGCGAAGTGTATACTTCCGCGATAACAAGAAAATTGATATCAAGAAAAGGGTCAATATCAAAGAGCGCTTTGAGTCTATTGTGAAGGTTCGGGGCAACGCCGCTACTGCTGAAGCTACCGCTGATGCTAAAGGTAAGGATAGTCTGGCTGAAACCATTACTGACGCTCAAGCCAATTCCCACGGCTCTTCTGCAATTTCTCTTTCTGTGGCTTTTGTCAACTAATCTTAGTAGGGACTAAATATTAGTAGGGACTAAACCCTATTTCCTACTAATATTTATGAAACTAAGTATTTATTTAGCCACCTACCTAAGCCACCTACCAAACTTAATCAAGTTTCCGCCAAATTGGCGTGACAAGTGAAACAAATTGACTTAAGAGCGGTAGAATAAAAGTAACAACAACCAAGTTGTTGAGTAACAAAAAAATTACCAAAGAGCAGACCAACCATGATTATTTCTGACCTAAATCACATCGAAGTTGTTAACGAAGAAACCAACATCGTTGGTGGATTAAGACGAAGTGTATACTTCCGCGATAACAAGAAAATTGATATCAAGAAAAGGGTCAATATCAAAGAGCGCTTTGAGTCTATTGTGAAGGTTCGGGGCAACGCCGCTACTGCTGAAGCTACCGCTGATGCTAAAGGTAAGGATAGTCTGGCTGAAACCATTACTGACGCTCAAGCCAATTCCCACGGCTCTTCGGCAATTTCTCTTTCTGTAGCTTTTGTGAACTAATCTTAGTAGGGATTAATCGTAGTACTTGATCAGATTGCTGGGGGTAAGCATTTATATCTAGGATAAATTAATCTCTAGATTTAGTGACCAATGCTTCCCCCTTAGTTAAGGCCAATAGAAAGACGAAATTTGGAAACAATTCCAATTAACTGGGCGGATACAAGGAAAAGGGAACGGAGAACCTGGAACACAAAGGAAGGGTTTTCGTAGCGTTAGTTGACTTAAAATTATCAGTTAACAAAAACTAGTCATGCCCAGGTAGTTTTAAATGTAGTTTTAAATTAGATATTTTGGGATAGGAACACCATTTTTATTGAAAAAGGAATGTGAGGCTTATCCATCTTTATCATCAATCTAACAGGCAAAGCTATACAGGTAGAGGTTGATTAATGATTATTAATAACCTAGATTTTTCTCGGGAACATGTTCAGGCAAACTGGATTATAGGCGGTCGAATTGCTCGGGCAAATACCAGAACACTTGCTAGAGCTGACGTGGCATTATCCGACGCTGATGCATTCGCTTTTGGCAATCGAGCCTCAGTAGTGACTGATACTGATTCAAGAGTAATAAATAGCAGGTTTTCTAAGAAGAGCATCGCCAGGGCGAGTGCTGATGCTGAGTCTAGGACTAGGAAAGGGGTTTTCCGAGCTAAGTCTGACAGTATATCTTTGTTTTTCGGTAGATATAGATAATACCGATTTTGGTAAATCCGGCGATAAATCAATAAGAGTTTTCGGTAATTTTCGGTAATAGGTAAGGGAGACTAGGGGATGGGCAATGGTAACTAAAGTTTTTTTCGCCTACTACCTAGCCCCTAGCTTGATAATGAGGAGGGAATCGAATTAGGAATGAAAGGGAAAAGATGTTCATTCCTTTTTTATGTTGAGCATAAACTTCCTAAACTCATTGGCATAGTTTTGGAATAGAGGAATTATAGAGGAATTTTTGTTGATAGTTAACAGTTGATGCTTGGTAGAGATAAGGCGTGTCGGTACGGCAGTAGAACAGTTAACGGTCAACACTCAACACTCAACACTTAACACTCCACAAACCAGGTTCAACAGGTGCAGCTTAAGGGTAACACACGGCTTATAGCCGATTCAGAACCATGTTTGATTTAAACAAAACTTTCATCAGAACAAGAAGCTATACATTTCCTCGTTTGAGCCGAATTGCAGAGAGGCTGAAAGAAAGGTTCACAAAGCCCATCACACAGAGCATCACAGACAGCATCCCAGACAGCATCCCAGACAGCATCCCAGACAGCATCACAGACAGCATCCCAGAGAACCGTAGTCTAATTACTAGTTCAACTGCGACTACAAACAATTCTTCCAAAACCATCAGAAACAATAGCCTCACTATCAATGGTAACGATCGTAGTAGGATAGTAACTAACGACTCACAAACAAATAGCAGAAATAGCAGTTCATGGACTAATCGCTGGAGTTCAAGCAGTAGCGATCGCTTAATCAGTGGTGTGAGGGCAGGTGTAGGCTCCAACGTGATGAGAATGACTACTATTAATGGCAATAGCACACTGGGGGGTACTCAAGGCAATGATGAACTAACTGGGGGAGATGGGGATGATGTCCTGATTGGTGGCTTTGGTACGGATACAGTCACAGGGGGCAACGGTAGCGATACATTTGTGCTGGGATTGGAAACAACTAGTCCTATCACTGACCCCTCTCTAGCTGATGTAATCACTGATTTCAATGCTGCTGAGGGTGACAAGATTAGTTTAACTGGGGGACTATCTGGGGAGGACATCCTACTAGAGGTATTTGATAGCAATGGTGATAGCACAGCTGATGGGACTTTAGTAAAGCTAGCATCCTCTCCTGACAACGGTATCCTAGCACTAGTCCAAGGAACAGTTAATGCTCAGGGTGAGACTACTCTAACCAGTGCTGATTTCATCACGACCTACGACAACACTATCATTGGTACTGAAGGGGATGACGAACTAGTCGGTGACAACAGCAACGACCAAATTCAGGGACTGCAAGGCAATGATCAGATTTCCGGAGAAGCAGGGGATGACCTCCTGAAAGGAAACCAAGGTAACGATAGTATTAATGGCAAGGATGGCAATGATATTTTACTGGGTGGAGCAGGGAATGATAGCTTAGATGGTGGTGATGGGGAAGACTTCCTGGTTGGTGGCATAGGGCTAGATAGCCTCACAGGCTGGAATGGTGGTGATACATTTGTTCTAACCCAAGAAACTAACCCGATCACTGATCCAGGATTAGCTGATCAAATCACTGACTTCAATAAATTTGAAGGAGATAAGATTGGTCTGACAGTCGAAGTCTTAGTAGACGATATTGTCTTAGACGTATTTGATAGCACTGGTAATGGCATTGCTGATGCCACTTTGGTTAAATTCAATAACGATATTCTAGCTGTAGTCAAAGGAACCGTAGATGGACAGGGTGCAACCACCCTAACTAATGATGATTTCATCACAGTATCTGATGTAATTTTAGGATAAGATTGATAAGTAGTAAGAATCACCTTGATAAGTAGTCGGAATCAGCCCATCCCTTACATCTGTTCACTCATCCGTTGTCCCATATATTGCCCCATTACTCTATCAGCTAAAATCTGAGCTAGGAAAACCTAACCATGACTATTCTTTCTAGAGCATCCCTTGAACCACAGGAAATTACTGAGTTTCTGAAACGAGAAATCCAGCTGAAAGACGTCTCTGAGAAAATTTTGTATCAAAAAGTCATTAATCGATCTGCTGCGGAAAGAAACTTAACCGTCACCGCCGAAGAAATTCAGGAAGAGGCAGATAAATTCCGTCACGAAAATCGCTTGGAGAAAGCTTCAGACACTCTAGCTTGGCTAGCGGATAATATGATTACTTCTGATGACTGGGAAGCCGGAATTCGTCAGCAATTGCTAGCTAAAAAGTTATCCAAGTGTCTATTTGATAAAGACGTAGAAAAGTTTTTTGGTCAAAACCGACTAGATTTTGACCAAATCTTGCTCTATCAAATTATTGTAGCTAACGAGAAACTTGCCCAAGAACTATTCTATCAAATTGAAGAAAAAGAAATTAGCTTTTATCAAGCAGCTCATATCTACGACATTGATGAGGAACGCCGACAGAAGTGCGGTTTTGAAGGGAAGCTTTACCGTTGGAATTTACGTACAGATATAGCAGCGATTGTCTTTGGTGTACCGATTGGACAAGTGGTCAATCCCGTCAAAACTCCTCAGGGTTATCATATCTTGATGGTAGAAAGGTTTATCCCTGCTGAATTAACACCAGAAAGGTACGACGAGATATTGGATAGACTGTTTCAGGATTGGCTCAATCGTGAACTCAACTATATGCTTCATAGTGACACTATGGTTGATAATGTTGAGAGTCAAACTGCCGAGGCGTTGGGTCAGTAGTGGCATGATTGAGGGTAATGGGTAATGGGTAAGTAAGCTAATCCGCTACTTGAGGTGCTATCAGCTGAATGCTTACCCTTTAAAGTAGGTAAATCTCAATCAACAAAGCCATGGAGGCATTAAATTATGATTCGCTCCCGGATAATCAGAAAATGGATAGTTTCACCAGATGGAAATATAGTAGTCCAAGCCGAAAGTAGGACATTTGCATCTGGTGAGCAAGCAAACACTAGTGAAGAGGTTACTGTGACCAGAGAGTCGGGCAGGAGTTATAGTAGAAGTTCCAGCTCTAGCGTTGCATCTTCTACGACAAAAAAGAAGAGAGCGAGATCAGAGAAAAAATAAGGGAGCATTTTGCTCCCACTAGCGGTATTTTTGCTACCTAATGACTAATTATATCAAATCCGGTTGACTAATTATCATATTCCTGATATAATCTGGTAACTAATGATTGGTAAATTAGTAATTGGTAGTTTACGATTACCCATTACCGATTACTAATTCCTAATTACCAATAATCCAGGAAATAGTTGATATGTGATTAACCGGACTTGATCATAATTAATAGTATAATTAATCTCTTAATAGTTTTGACTTATCAGTCAAAGTTTTAGTTTTGACTCGGTATCCAATGCTCAGTAAACCGAAGAAAAGTAAGCCTAGCAAGTTTGACGATTCAGGAGCTTTAACGGTTACCTTATTCGTTTTCGCTTCGACTAAGGTCAAATAAGTGGCTGTCTCGAAAGTGCGCTCATAATAACCCTGAACATCAGCCAGAGCAAATTCCTCTGTTCCTCCAAACAACTTAGTAAAGTCGTTATCAGCAAACACATTTTCACTGTGAGCAGACTCAAGGAAATCATCATCTCCTAGAGTTTCTAGGTTACCAGAGAGAGCGAAGAAGTCGATGGGAGTACTTAAGTCATCGCTGTGATATAACTCGAAAACTACGGTGCCCTCGGCACTTGCACTTTCAGCAGGTGGATTGTCGATCATGGTGATTAGATCCAGAAAACCATTGAAATCGAAAGAAAAGGTTTCCCCTGCATCGACAAAGAAGTTGTAACCGATAAGTTCAGCAAAACTTTCCGCCACACCACGGTAGTTGCTTCCTTCACCCTCAGCGGTACTCAAAGATTTATTACGAGCTCGTTTTAGTGGATCGAGTGAATCAGGAGTAAAACTTGACTCCGCGTTCGCCTCAGCAATCACATCACCCCCAGTTGAAATCACAAAAGTGTCGGCTTCAGCCAGGGTAACGACTTCTAGAGGATCAGTACTAAAGTTTCTGAAGTCGAAGGATCCTTTAGACAAAGCGAAAGTAGCAGCCAAACTTGGTGCAGCAGCGAGAACGGAACTGGTTACTGTAGCGAACAGTAATAATTTTTTAGCAATGGTTTTGTTCATTTTCATAATTTTCTGGGTGTTGTGGAATAAATTTCAGCCAGCGAAGTTTTTTTTGAACTGCCTAAATTTGCAGTTCAATTTGGGAAATTAAAGGCACAATAATTGTTCTGATACTAGTGTTGTAATGTAAGCATTCAGCCGTCAGTAGTCAGTGGTCAGTGGTCAGTGGTCAGTGGTCGCTGATAGCTGTTGGCGTAGCCTGCGCGTAGCGCATAAGCTGATACGCGACACGCTGATACGCGACACGCTGATAGCTGTTGGCGTAGCCTGCGCGTAGCGCATATGCTTACGTTGTAATTGTTGTATTCAACAGTGAGCACAGATATTGATTGGTGCCTAAAAAAATCCGGAATATCATTATAATGAATGGATTTTTTACCCTTCATATAATATAACTAACCGGAAAAAAATCCCTATTTATAGGTAAGCATTCAGCTCATGCAATGGCTGATAGCTGGCAATGGTAGATGCGCCTAGGGCGTTAGCTGAGGGCTGAATACTTCCATTTATAGATTAAGAATAAGCGAAAAATTCGCTATTAATTATAAAGTCAGCGTAATTCTACGTATCGATTATTTAAAGATTTTGTTAAATTAATTTCCGGCACGTAAAGAATTTATAAAAAGCTTTCGCTGGATCATTAAACTGTGCTGGAAAGCATTGAAAGATGAACTGTCGGCTATAATCCTTATTTAGATTGGTTTTAGCCAATTCAGTTATGCAATTTATTAACCTGATTTTTATCCAACTTGGAGGGAATAATCAGGGAGTTAGTTCTCAGTAATTGAGTTCTGATACCGAGTTAGATTCAAAGATAGTAGATTGCTTGGATAGGGAGATAGGGAGATAGGGAGATAGGGAGATGGGGAGATGGGGAGATGGGGAGATGGAGAGATGGAGAGATTGGGGGAAGAGAAAGTTGTACGTTTGTCCGCAACTTGGTATGAGTAATTGAAACTATGCTCATGATTCTCTATGTATAGTTGTGGAGCATAGTGACCTTAAACCTAAAGCTGGTGTAAAGTTAGAGCTGGTAAAGTTAAAGCTGGTCAGTATTTTGGGGTGCTTGTATTACCCCCAGACCAATTCCCGATTATCTATTACCTGATATATCTATTACCTGATAAGGGATATAAGAAGATATAATAATTAGTTTTATAAAAATGATAATCATATTTATAAATATAAATTTGTGGGTTATAGTAAGCTCGGTTAATCACATCGTTGACTCTAAAACTATCAATGAACTAAGCCAGTGGAATTGAACCGAGTTATGGAGTATTTTATAGTGTTATCTTATAAGTAAGCATAATTTAGATTCCAGCAATTAAAAAATTAAAGACAACTTAACTAGGAGTCCTGTTTCTAGTTTAAAGTGTAACGATTTGAAAAATCTAATCTCTGCTAATGCCACTAACTTTCAGAACGTCAGTAAGTGTAGGACAGTAAGTCGGTAAACCAAAGGTGGTTGGATTAACGGGGTTGTGATAAATAAAATGTCGGTAATTCAAGGAAAACCGACTCCAAGGATCCATCTGAATCCGGAACAGCACAATAAAGATATTGGCAAGCCAGATAAACAATGGTAGGCGAAAATAAATTTGTTTACCTAGATACTTACAAACTTCTTCTACGGCTTGGTTGACACTCAACGGCTGACAACCTAAAACCAATCTACCACTAGACATCCACTCTGCTTCTGCACTCAATGGTTGAGAGGGATGATGATCAATCAGGTATCGCACGACCTGAGCAATATCTTGGGCGTGGATGAAGTGGAAACTGCCATCAGCTCTAAACCAACGAATCAAGTTAATCCATTTGACAATATCTGGCAGTCCCGATGACAGATGGGAGTAGGGTTTAGTTTCATCTCCCCCTAGTACCAAGGTAGGAAATAGGGTAGTAATCTTAGGAGCGGACGCTAATTGGGATAAGCGCTTCAGACAAGTGTATTTGGAATAGATATATTCTGTTCCAAGTTCACCAGCTTCTTTGAGTAATTGGTTATTCCTATCCAATACGCTAGCAGTAGAGAAATAAATTACTTGCTCACAAACAGTAGGGTCAAGCAAGTTGATTAACTCGATAGTTTTGACAACGTTAATATCAAATGTTTCCTGTTGCCCTCCCCAAGCGGTTGCGGCCAGAATTGCCGCATTCATTGTCTTGAGCAAGTCACCAAAGTCTTCAATCTGGCGCAGGTCACCTTTTAGGATGGTAATGCCAGCACGCCCCTTGTCGCCAAACTTCAAGTCGTCAAACTTTAATTTGTCAGGGTTTCTGACTAACAAATACAACTCATGGTTAGTGTCGAGACTTAACGCTTCAGTGATGTAGTGACCAATGCAGCCACTAGCACCAGTGATAAAAATCCGCTTAGAGGTCATGGGATTTTGGATTTTCAATTCAATTATGTACTCCCGGATACATTTAACCCGGCAATTCCTGGCAAAACCCGGAAGCCGTGTACAGCACGTCGGTTATCGACGAGGAGGTATCCCTCAAAGCTTTTAGGTAAATCCCAAAAGCGCCATTATGATCACGGTCA
>NZ_JAAHIG010000188.1:0-16691 GCF_010692305.1 Moorena sp. SIO4G3
AGCGAGGAATTATCCTCACTTGGTGGATGCAATTGATGAAGCTTTTGAGCAAGTCTCTCTGAAAGATATTAAAAATTGGTTTACCCATTGCTGTTATTGTACCTCATTAGAATAAAACGGGCTGTAATCTGAACGGATGCAGCATCAATGCGTTGATGCAGCTGCACGCTCACACAGGAACTATAGCATTAAAACCAGATAATGAAGAGCAAGTGACCGGGGCTGATGCGCCCGGTTCCTTACCCGACTCCATCGCCGCCCGACTAGCAGAGGCTATCAACGATCTTATCGCCACTCTAAATGATTTTAATAACAAACTGCAAGAGATACAATCTAACCATTTTAACCCCTCCCAACTGCATTACCTGCTCAAAAAAGAACCTGCTCAAAGTTATTGGGAACCTAACGAGCCAGTGATTTTAATGGCGGGGGATGCCGTAACTTATGGCAACCGTCACGGTCAAGATGGTCGTTTGCAGGCTGATGGTTTGCTGGAATGTCAGGTTTTGACAGAGGCAATCGATATGCAGGGACTCTCCCCACAGACACTAGGTGTTCTCAAAGCTAAACTCGACGCATTGGGGCCTTCTGAACGGGAGAAGAAAATTGGCTTCCAAGACTGGAGCGCACAACCTTGGATTCCGTTCTTGCTACACTGGGCAGTCCAATTGTTCCCCGTGGAGCACAGCGAAGGCCAGAGTCAAGGCAGCTACCACCCCGATTTGTTGCAAAAGCATTATCAGCTACCCGTAAATGAAGCAGATCTGTTATTGAAGGACGAGGCAGAGAGTGATTTTATGGAGGGAGCTAATCTCTATAGCGGCGCTTGCATCCTGACTCCCTCTGTGAATACCATACTCCAGAACCAGATCGACCTTTACTTGACCAAGGTACTGTTACCTCGTTATCAAGAAGAAAGTGACTCTATGGCTGATGACTTCAGCAACCACTGGGAAGATATTAAAAAGTGGTACGAAGGTCAGCCGGAAATGGGTGCTTCTGAGGAAGATCAGGTTAACGATCCGATTTATACCGCACTGCGAGCTTACGAAATACTGAAAGATCAACCCTGTCTCGCCCAAGGACTGGGAGGATTCAACGATGCCCTGCTCACCTATAAGCGAGAGATGCAGTTGGAGGTTAAAGACCCCATGGCCTCAACTGATTACTTTGAAAGAGACGTGCGTGAAGCGTTAGCAAAAGGAGATGTTCCCGGTAGCCTGTTGCGGGGGTCGTTAATCTTCGACGAATTTAATCCTTGGCGCACTGGGGCTCTCGATATTAGCGGTTTGCGAATTATAGATACCTTTGGGCGGGTGCTAGATGTGGTAGATATGGCCAATTCCGACAGCGTTGAAGTGGTAACCACTGCGGCCATGAACCCGCGTACAAGCAGCCACCCCATTTATTTACCACCCCGCCTCGCTCAACCAGCTCGCCTCAATTTCCAGTGGCTGTCTGCCAGTCAGGGAGAGGTGGAAACGAATGACCATCCGGCCACTACTCCCATTTGCGGTTGGATTGTGCCTAACTATTTGGACAACAGCCTGATGGTTTATAAAACTCACGGCCAGTCCTTGGGTATGATTCAGGTCAGGAATGGCAGTCCTGAGTGGTTGCCCATGCCCGGAAGGGACTATAGACCAAACATTGATGTGGTTAAGTGCGACGTCAATCCCTATTTGGGTCAACTGTTGGATTATCTGGTTAACCTCCAAGATGAAGAGTTTTTTACTGATTTCCTGACTGCTGCCAATACTGCCCTAGAGAGCATCGAACCGGACAACTATGCCCAACATCAATCCATCGCCTTAATGATGGGACGACCCCTAGCTTTGGTAAGGGCTCGGGTGAATTTGGAGCTCAAAGGACAACCATCCATAACTCAGAATGCTAGTGATCTCAAAACAGAGTTCGATAATGATGAAGGACCAGATCGCACAACCCATGATTTTGCCAAGGTAAAATTACCTATCCGTATTGGTGATTATCGACAATTGAACGATGCTTTGGTAGGATACTGGATTGAATCGGGGGATAATACCTACCAAAATGGTATTTTATATGCTCCCCAGAGCATTTATGTACCAAACCCGAACATCAAGACTTTGTTTGTGAATAAAGAGGATCCGACTCCCGATACGCCGGTAAACTTGGAGCAAACTTTGGAACCGGAGAAGGGGCAAACTTTAGCCATGCTGGTGGATCCTCGGGGAAAAATTAATGCTACCTGCGGCTTTTTGCCAGCTCGGACAATTTCTATTCCTCCAGAGCAGTACGGTAGGGCTTTACGGTCAATAGAGGTAACCTTCTTATCGGCACCTATTATTGGCAGCCCCGATCGCGCTCAACTGAAAATCTCTCTCCCTGAAGATGCCGATTCTGCTTGGTCTTGGTTGGCGAAGGAAAGGGATGAATGGTCGGAAACCACTGAAATTGGTAAGTTTGATGCCAAGGCATATTTTGTGGGTGGCAATAAAATCCACGAAGGTTGGTTGATGTTGTCTCAAGGGATAACGGATTAGGATACGATATTTTGGACGGGAAAAAAGGCAATTCCGGTCTGCTTGGGCAAAAGGAAGTGAAGATACACAACCATGCGTAATCTCAAAGCCGAGCCCAAAGCAAACATTAACAAGCCACAAAAATAATACCAATAGAGGACAAACAATGGAAACATTTGTTTTACGTGAATGGAATCAACCTGGAGTTGATTTTGAGTTTTATTACGGCAACGAACGAATAATAAATACCATATATAAAAAGGACACCATAGAAGATGCTGTCCCGATTCACTTAAAACTGAAAAATAAGTCAGAAAAGAAAATTAAATTTAAAGCACCCGAAGAACAAAAGGTAAGCGAGAATGAATACCATATTTTAGTGAAGTTTCCCCAGGGTGTAATGCTCGACTTAAGGGAGTCAGAAATCGAGTCGAGTGGTGGCTGGGAGGTGGCATATGGTGTAGTCAAAGATAGTACATCAAATGCTCCTTTCGAAAGCATCTATTTTCTGAAAAAAGAGGAGCAAGAACTGGAAGGGAGAGGTGTAGAAGGAGACAATGTGGTGCTGCCCCCGCTGCAAAAATTCTGTGCCGATCCAGGTTACGAAGATGACAGTACGAATGTAGAGTTGTGGTACGGGCCCCTCCTCGAATATATGAAAGAAGAGGGCACGTGGTGTCCACTCAACCCAAATAATGAAGGAGTGCCAGTTTATGTAAGCAAGACCATTACAGTGGCCGACCCCAAAGGAAAGGGCAATATTCCTCTGCACGTGGGCTTCAAGGGTTCGAATACCATTCTCAATGATGGAAAAGAACAAAACCAATTAACCCTGCGAATCACCAATACTGGTGAAAGGGGCAAACTGAGTTTTACTGATAACGAACCGTTTAAAGTGTGGTTTGAGACGGGGGAAGAACAGGAGAAGCCTTATGCCCTGGCGGAAGTGGAGAAGGTGAAAGGAATAAGAGTAGAACCGGCGGATTTGAGGAAATGGAAGGCGAATCAGGAGACGGATGGGAAATGGTTGATAAGTCCGGAAAAAATCAGCCAAGGATTAAGTGAATTGGAGTATATAGAACTAGAAATAAAGAATATAGTGACAAATCATCCAACGGGCAAAGCCAATCTGTATCTGGAATATGGGGGTTAAGGCGAGTATCGCGACGGGCAGTTTGCGGTGCAGATTGAGAAGACGCCGTTGTTGCTCAGGGGGGGGTCAGTTGGAATAGGTAAGGAACCCAAGGAAGAGAAGTTAGAGGTAAACGGAAGAATAAAGGAAGAGAAGGGTTTGGTGATCCCGGTCGGCACGATAGTGCCGTATGGAGGTGATACCGAGCCAGAGGGCTGGTTAATCTGTGATGGAAGTGAAAGGGAAAAGGTGGGTGAATACGAAGCCTTATATGCGGTAATCAAAGGGCTATACGGAGAAACGAGTAACAAAGGAAAGTTTAAGCTCCCAGACCTACGCCACAGGGTGGCAGTGGGATATCATGAGTATTTTGATCGATGTAAGAGACTAGGAGAGGCAGATGGGGAGCTCAAGAAGAGGCTAAAGAAAGAGCATGTACCGCCGCATATTCATCAAATAAAACCCGACGATCATAAACATTCGATAGGATTTATCAACCCAAATGAAAAAGAAAATTATCATATACACGAGAGGGGAGATGTGATAGCCGTAAGTAGTGATATGGACACAGGGTGGCATTTTTTGGAAATCGCATCTCATGTCGGGGATAATTCGCTATCAGCCGACACTATCAAGCAAAAGAGGTACGAAAAAGACGACCAAGAATGCCATGGAGAGACGACAGCGGACCATGATGGAAGCCATGGAGAGGAATATGGGGAAGAGTTCTACCTGCTGCCTCCGTATCTGACCGTCAACTACATAATCAAATATTAGAGAAAGGAATGGAAAACCTATGATGACATGCAGCTGAGTCGGAGGAATGGGAGAAAAACAAAAGGGATGTATCAATGATCAAACCGGCCCCTACTATCAATTGACACGGAGCACACAACTAACCCAAAAGGGTGGGAAGACCAGGACTAGAAACATGTGAAAATACCGGATGTTGCCAGATTAACCCCACTGCAAACCCACTGCCACCAACGACGAAGATAAGTCCCAATGCGTTGATCAGACGCACATTGCTCATAAAGCTGGGCAACCTTCGCCAAACATCTTTCCACAGTCTTAAGGGCCACCGTCAAACCCGTAGGGAGAAACCGGTAGCCCAAAAAATCGAAGCCCCGGTCAACCCGTCCAATAAAGGTTTTGTCCGGGTGCTTCACCACCAACAACTCCTCCATCACCTCATTCACGGCTTTTATCGCCGCCCGTAACTTCCACCGAGTGGGAGCTAAGACCACCCAATCATCCATAAAGCGGACATAAAAGCAGCCCATGGCGGCCATCCGGTCATCCAAAGGCTTGAGGTACAGGGCACCCATCAACGGTGAAAGCGGACAACCGAGAGAAATGCCCTGTTGGTAAGAGGTATAAACGCAGTCGTTAGCAACACTCCGTTTTAGGTACTGCCACAACAAGTCCAAAACTATCTCATCTTGTACGGATTCACTTAGCAACCGAAAGTGAATGTCATGATTAATACTGGCGTAGTAACCCTTAACATCAGTGCGAAAGACAAACTTATGGTCCCGGAGATGTTCGGATACTTCCCGCACTGCACCCTTGAGTCCGCCGTGGCCAGCCAGATGAAAACAGCGGTCAGACAAATGAGGACTCAGATGAGCGGTTAAAACAAGAGTTATGGCCTTTAACACCAAAGCATCTAGGGAAGACCACCACTCCACCGTACGTTCTCGACCCTGAATCAACCGCAATTCCCGAAAGCGATATTGTCCCGCCCGCAATTGTTGTTGGAGAATCGGCTTTTTCTCCCCCCACCATCGGCGCAGGTGCCACACATCCCCATTATAGTGATAATGACAGCGGGTGCGGCAGATCCACTGGTAGGCTTGGTCGAGGATTTCATCGGAGGCGATTTGGGCGATTAAGTCGGTCATTGCACTGGCGGGATGTTGATGATTATTATAACCTGGTGGTTCTCCTTCTTCCACTAGACAACACGAGCATTTTGAATTGAACAAAATAATGACCAAACAGTAATAAACATGAAGGGGCTAAAAGGGATACACATATCAACCCTGAAAGGATTTAGCATTTCTTAATTCCCTTCTTTATGTATCTACCCCATTCTCAACAAAATATCTGTTCTTTCCCAATTTCATCATTTTTGTCCATTTTTAATTAATGAGGTATACCATGGCTCCGATCCCTGTAAAAAACAATACACTTTACGGTCCACCTCTGAAAAATCAGAAGTATGCTCCCTTGGAGGTTAATTCTCAAGATATGAAGATAATCGACAGCTCAATCCTTGATTATAAAAAACTATTTGATCAGCGTATCAAGAGCTTAGAGGGAAAGAATTTACTCCCCCAGCAGCTAGTTTTATATGCAGCTGATTGGGAATCAATTAAAAATAAAGAGAAAGCAAAGGAGGCACTTCCTCCAATTGTAGTTATCTCAAGCAAACGTCATAAATGGATTAAGGCAAGAGCTGACAGTTTAGATAACACAGAGGGTAGTGATGATATTAACGATGTTAATGACACCATTGTGTTATACGCTGGGGCTATTCCTTGGTACCTCCCAAAAAGAATTGGAAATCAAAATCGTCGTGTATACATGTTAGTTAACAGAATTGAGTATTATAATTATATAAATACCTTACAAGGTACAGGGATAACGATAGTAGGTTGGCAATTTAAATCTCAAAAGAAAGAGAATAAAGATGGTGAAAATTTTGATAACTCATATGTAGGGTTTGGTGCCAGTCGATTTGCTGCTATTGAGTTTTGTAAAAAAATAGATATAAATAAGGGTAAAGCATGGCTAGTGGACGACAATGTAGTTTATGTACAAAATTTTCCTGGATTTGTAAAGTTAGAAAACTTCATGGACAACGATAAACAAATCTGGGGATTGGGCTTTCAAGGGGCAACATCTAACACTACGGATGGTGACTTAATAAGAGAGTTATGCACTAAGTATAATCCAAACCAAGATGATGTTATGAGGAGTGGTGATACCGAGGAAACGGGATTGTTGCAACAATGTGTATTATGGAATATTAAGTCTTTAAAAACAGCAAAAATCAACTTCAGCCCCTATTTTATTACCTCTAATGAAGACACAAGCTTTTCTAATCTCTTAATGACTCAAAAAATGAAAGGAGAAACCAGCAGCAAAATTAGAATAGTCAAAAAAGCGACTGTTTTTAAAGGAGAACCAGAAACAAACGACGAGGAAAAAGCAGCAAAAAAAATCACTGAGGTGTTGGATAAAGTAATTTCAAACCAAGCAGCTCAAGAAAATTATAAAGTCAAGCAAAATGAAAATGAACAAACACTGAAAGAATATATCTCGAACACTGTTTTGGACACTGAGAACAAGAAAGAACAAATGAAAGGGAAAGAACACTGGGCTCAAAGCCAAGCTGTAGAACAAATCATGGCTAAGGTGGTGAGGCAAAAACCAAATTGGGTTCCAGAGGGAATCTTCAATCCTAAGGTAAAAACGCAAGACGAGGCAGATACCCAGATAGCCTCCTCAATAGTATAGCTATTTATCCTTTGATCAATCTCAATGACAAACCCAATTTTTTATTATGCTAGAGCAACTATTAGAAGCCCTTAGAAAGCAAGTACAGACTAGCTCGTCAATTGTATTTAATGAGGAACTTTTGTTGCCTCCTAGGGAGCTAGAGCGCATCAGTCAAGTTTTTTTGTTAAAAGAAGACGAATACTTGACAGTAAGCGACATTAATGATATCCCCGATCCCCAGGTAAATACAATTGAAATACCTACTGGTAAAACTACATTATTGCAACGTGCAGATATAGAGACCCAAGTTGTCTTTGAAGTAGATGGAGATGATGTCCAATGCCAAATTGTGCTGAAACTTGAAGAAGGTTGGAGCTTTAAGGATAGCTTTCCGAGTCTGAGCGATATCTTTCCTTTTAATGATGATGTTATTGTTTTCTCAGACAGTTATTTTATTTACTCTTCACAAGCACAGTCGGAATATCCTCCTTGGTCAGATAGACGTGGTGAGACGATTTCTTTAGAACCCGGGCTTAATTTGGCTTCTTGGCTGACCCTAGATATTTTAAGGCCAGCAACTAATTGGCTAGAAGAGATTATCGATAAAACAACACAATACAAGTCCTGGGGAGGTGTTGCGCCTAACCATGCCAACCCTTATCCCGTAATGAGGCTGGAATTGCCCCTAACTCAAAATAGCTTCGATATTGTTGAGGGCTTAAGTCTGGCTCAACCAGCTCTTGTGATTGAAATTACCGAACCTGTTGACCTGATTCAGGACATTGACCTGCGTCTGGTAGCAAGTACCGAAGATCTTGAATTTGGGGTGATTATTTCTCAGGTCAGCCCTGGGTTAACCTTTAATGCTGAATCCATAGACGATGGCTTTAGCGTCAATGATATTTTGAGCTTGCCAGGAGGAGAAAATTTTCAACAGTTTATCCCTGATGAATTAACCGATGCATTCGAGACCTGTGTCCTTAAGCAATATTCTGTTGTCGTTGCCGAAGAACAAAACATCAGCTTTATTAGCTTGTCTGTAGGCACTGCTGAAGGTGATCAGTGGAGCCTGATTCAGAATGCGATTGTCCTAGAAAACATAACGTTAGAGATTGAATTACTGAATCCATTTATAGCAGATAGCTTTACGACCGTCTTTTTGGGAGCAACCTGTCAATTCTTCCCAGATCTATTCCCTGGTAGCTTTAGTTTTGAACTTGAACTTGATAATGGTGGCAGCGGAGGTAAGTGGGAAATCAGTAGTATTCGGGGTAGCTACTTTGGTAGTGTTTCACTCAATGATTTGGTTACAGGGATTATTGGGAATGGCAACGTACCTGATGAGATAGGGAGCATCATCTTTTCAGACTTTGGCATTGAAGTGACCCAAGAAGGTCAAGGCTATTCTTATTCCTTTTATGGCCGCTGTGAAGCCATCTTTTCGATTCTTGATACCCAGCTTATTTCAGCCTTATCCGTGGTTTATGACTATAGTCAAACCACTAAAGAAATGAATTTGCTGGGAACATTCTTGATAGAAGAACAAAATTTTAGCTTAGAACTAAAATTATCCAGTACTTCCGATTCAGTCTTGACAGCCTCTTGGGAATCGATGGACGAGGAATATCTGGGCATAGAGGATATTGCTGAAGCGTTCGGCTTTGATGAAATTCCTTCGATGCCCCCAGAATTTGACTTTTCCATGCGATCGGCGAGTTTGACCTACGACTTTACGAACAAAGAATTGGCGATCGCCTTAGTTTCAGTTAACTATGGTAGCATGTTCTTTGTGGCCAAAATAGCTAACTCAAGAACTCGGCTTTTTCTGTTTGGGGTGACTAACATTGGCGGTGCTATTAATCTTTCTAACCTGCCTCTAGTGGGGGATCTGTTGCCTAAAGACCAAGTAGTTGGGATTGAAAATCTCCAGATCGTTGTTGCCTCCCAAAATTTGAACGAGCAAGAAGTTTTGGATCTCAATAGCCTGTTGCCATCACCAGCAGCAATCGAATTTTACTACACCAGTGAAGGCATCAACAAAGGTCTTAGCATTGCCGCTAGTCTGGTCGTGGGAGCAGTGTATCAGGAAACTCTGTTTTTACCTGTAGTAGATAGATCTTCACCATCAAAACCACCATCACCAACAAAACCAGGTGGAAACAGAAGCAGAGTAACCACTACCTCGGAAATTTCCGAAACCACCCCAGGCAAAAAAAGCCCCATCACTGTTGCCGATAACGCAGTCTGGCTGAAGATGGAAAGAGCCTTCGGACCGGTTTACTTTAATAAAGTCGGACTCCAATATCGCAACGGCGAGATCCACTTTGCCCCAGAAATCGCCCTCATATTCCGGACTTTTAGCTTCTTCCTCAACGAAGTTTCTGTGGGCTCTCCCCTGACGGATTTCACCCCCAGTTTCTATCTCGATGGCTTTGAGTTAGAGTATCAAAGCGGTGCCATAGAAATTGGCGGTGCATTCTTGCGATCGCACAAAGGGGGATATGATGAATATGCCGGGATGGCCTTGCTGAAACTCTCCTTTGGCAAAAAGTCCCTACTCAATATTGGTTTATCCGCCATTGCCGCTTATGCCGACAAAGAGCCAGACCCTTCCTTCTTCCTCTATGCCGTCCTAGACTGTCCCCTGGGCGGTCTACCCTTCCTGTTCTTTACCGGAGCCTCCGCAGGATTTGGCTATAACTATTCCCTACGGGTTCCCCCCATCGAAGAAATTAGCCAGTTTCCCTTAGTCTCTGAGGCCATTGAGGGTAACTATAAATGGAAGAGTAACGACATCAGCAGCACCGTCAGCAGCCAACTCGAAGAGCTAAACAATTACATAGCTGTGGCTGCGGGAGCCGGTTTCTTGGCCGTGGGGATTAAGTTTACTTCCTTTAAACTCCTCGACTGCTTTGGGCTGTTAACGGTAGCCGTGGATAATGCCTTTGAAATGAACCTGATTGGTAGCGCTTCCTTAATCGTACCTGCGGCCACCAATAAAGCACATCTCATTCACATGGAGATGTTAATGAAAACCACTTTTTCCACCAAGGAAGGAGTGCTATCGATAGAAGCCCAGTTAGCAGAAGGGTCCTACATCTTCTCGAAATCCTGTCACTTAACGGGGGGTTACGCAGCATACATCTGGTTCGCCGGGGAGCATGAGGGGGATTTTGTGATCAGCTTGGGGGGTTACCATCCCGACTTTCAGCGTCCTAGCCACTATCCAGTGGTGCCCCGGGTAGGCTGTAACTGGAAGTTAGGGCCAATGTCCATTAAAGGAGAAATCTACGTAGCCCTTTGTGCCCACGCAGTGATGGCAGGAGGTGATTGGGGATGTGAATTTCGCGCCGGTCCGGCCTATGCTTCCTATCGCGTTTACGCCGACTTTTTAATTAGCTGGAAACCCTATTACTATGATATCAGCCTCGGCATCAATGCCCGAGCCGGTTTTGGCTTCCTTGGCCCCCTACAGGTGGGAACCGACTTACGGATGTGGGGACCAGACTTTGGTGGTTTTGCCAAGATTCACGTCTTCTTGTTCTCGTTTAATATTGAATGGGGCGACCAGTCGGCTCAGTCTCCCGAGGCAATTGACTGGAATGAGTTTCAGCAATCCTTTTTACCGGCAGATACAGAAGTTTGCAATATTACCGTGAATGAGGGACTAGTCAAGGAAATTAAGAAACAAGAAAACCAGGAGGGGATAGCGATTGTCAATCCCAAAGAGTTTGAAATCCTCACCGATTCGTTTATTCCCTTCAAAACAGCAACCCAAGGAAACCGCAGTGCTACCGTCGAGATTGGAGAGACCAATACGGCATTTGGCATTCACCCCATGGCTGTCAAAGGTGAGGAATTAACTAGCAGCTACAACGTAACAATTACGTTAGATGGAGATGATGTGACGACTGATATGTTTGCCTTAGAGCCCGTTACCAAAAGATTTCCCAGTAACGTCTGGGGGCAACCGGACGAGGAAGAATCCAATCAAAAAGTTGTGAAACAGCCGGGAATTAACGACCCCCAATTTGTAGAGAATACCCTTTCTGGCTTCCGCATCGTTCCGGCTGTGCAGCCTCCCGTCGGCAAGACGGAGGATATTGAGGCGGTGAAATTGCAATACGATGTCAACCCAGTACCCGGGGCTTATGCTTGGAACGACATAGATCCCTTTTTGAGGAGATCTAACGAACAGGGGCGAGAAAGGATTGAACACAGCGTTGTTAGTAATCCTGAACGGGACAGTATTTTAAGCGCTTTAGGATTTGACCCCGATACAGATGTGAATGTGACCGGTTCTGTGGCGGATGAATTCGTCATTGTTCCCCAGGTTGGGATTTCTGAAGGACATTAAAAAAACCATCAATTTTCGTGCCGAAAGCATAAATTATTATTTCTATTTCCTGTTCCCTATTCCCTATTCCCTGTTCCCTGAGTGGGAGCAAGAACTGTATGAAACTATCGGCGTTGCTGATTATGGGTATGGTTTTGCCCCCCTAGCCCCCCAAGTTTGGGGGGAACAAGACTTTCAAGCGATGCAGCGCGGTCTTGGGGAGGCAGCGCGGTCTTGGGGGTCTCCCCCATGAGCGACTGCCGTGGTTTCCCCCATGAGCGACTGCATCAAGACAAGTCCCCCAAGCGAGGGATTGCTCGCTTGGGGGATTTAGGGGGCTTGACCAAAACCAGATTATTCCACATTCATTCCTTGATTCAGCAACGCCAAACTATCAACACAACACTCCATACCAATGCCTAATACAACACAGAAAGTCGAGTTTCTTCAATTTCACCAACCTCCTTTAGATAGCGGCGTTTACGAGATTAGCGTCGAACAAAAATTCAATCCAGGAAGTGGAGACCAAACATACGAAAAAAACCTGAAATTCGCTGTCATCGGACATCGCTACGACCCATTAAATGCTTATGATGTTTATGGAGTGTTTCCAGCAGCCAAGAGTTTGGGAGACCATTCTAATGTGATTCCCCATATTACCTTACAGCGCAGCACATTACCTTGGGAGCGGTCTTGTGATGACAGTGACCTTGACCTTCCTTGGTTAGTACTATTAGTGTTTTGGGGCGAAGAAAAACCCGAACTTCAAACCGTAACCTTAGAACAACTTAAGGAAAACTTATATTTTCAAAACTGGAGCGGCGAACCAGGGGAACAGGACGAGGATGAAATCTCGGTGATTGATGTTCCCAAGTCCCTAGTCGAGAAAATCATGCCCAAGAGAGCAGACCTAAAGTACCTGGGGCACGTCCGTCAAGGCAAAGATGAAGATGACAACCCGACGGAGACCGAAATGGCAACGGTAATCGCTAACCGACTGCCAAAACCGGGAGGAATCACGACAGTGCATTTAGTTTCGGTGGAAAACCGGTTTAACAAAGGTGGAGACTTTGACTACCAAGGTGCCACAGGTGACCCTTTAATCCGGTTCGTGAGTTTAAAAAATTGGAGTTTTGCCTGTACTGCTCCAGATCAAAGCTTTACACAACTCCTACTGAATCTGGATCGCGACCCGAATAGCTTGAGATTGCCTGCCCTAGAGCCAACCAACGAACCAGCAGAAAAGTATCTTGAGATGGGTTACGTTCCCCTCAACCACGGACTGCGAAATGGAGAAAAGACGGTTTCTTGGTATCACGGTCCTTTGAGTCCAGGACAAAACCCAGGCGAACTAGTGGAGTCGGTGCAGGCAGGGGATGCTCTACTCCGTTACGATTCTAGCAATAGTTTGTTCGATACTTCCTATGCAGCAGCCTGGGAGTTAGGACGGTTGCTGACTTTGAACAATCAGAGTGTTGCGGTGGCGCTTTACAACTTTAAACGGGCTTATTCCCACGCTCTCCAAAATATAGAAGACGCATTGTTGCACTTGCCTTTTTTGGCAGATTTTACCCCACTGCCAAAGCCGATTAACAACCCGATTATCAATTGGTTCAAAGATTTAGAATTCTTAAAAGGCATTCCCTTCAATTATCTAGTTCCCGACGAACGGCTGCTGCCCCAGGAGTCGATCCGCTTTTTCTGGGTAGATTCCTACTGGGTCGATTGTATGCAAGATGGTGCTTTTAGTATCGGGCGGGTGATTCCAACCGATGTGGCAAAGGAGACCCGAATGCGGCAGGAGTATCGCCGTGATTTAAGATCTTATGCAGACGAAACGATTACGGGTATATTGTTGCGATCGGAGGTAGTTTCCGGTTGGCCGGGTTTACTGGTAGATGGTTATGGAACCAAACTCAATGGTAGTACATCGTTTGTTCCAGGTGTTGACCCCCTAAAATTGTTGCGGATGGAACGGCTGTCAAAAAATGTGTTAATCTGCTTGTTTGCTGGGGAAGTGAAAACGGTAGATATCCATTTGAAGCCAGAAACCATGCATTTCGGAGTCGATCCTTATAGTGCAAGTAACACTCAATTTACGAAAGGGTTGCGAGACTCCGATGGCACACAGAATAAATATCAAATTGATGCAGTTCCCTGTCATGATTTCGACCTAGGAGTGATTAATATCGAACAGTTCGCAATGGCGATTAAAGATGCATTACCAAACAGGCATGCTGACAGTGAATTCACTTCCGCTCAATTTGGCTTGGAGATGATAGAAGGGGTGCAAAAAGTTAGGTTTACTCAAAGTAGCTGATAGCTGTTGGCACCTCAAGCTACGGGAATGGCCAAGCTACGGGAATAGCCAAGCTACGGGAATAGCCACACTACGCTAACAGCTGTCAGTCGTCAGCCTTGGCCATTGGCCACGGTACACGAATGGCTGAACGCGCACGGGTGCGCTTCGCGCATAAGCTGATAGCTGATTGCTGATAGTTGCGTAGGGTGTGTTAGGGGGGGCTTCATTTTCCGCTCAAGCGCCAGGGTTTAGACAGCCCGCCCCGTAACGCACCACCTTGTCAATGAGATGCTTACAAGACCTCAACCCAACCTACCATCTTCTTCCTTGTCTGGAAGTAGCCCATTTAATAACACCCCAAGAATACTAGAAAGTCCAATCCCTGTCTTGATGCAGTCGCTCATGGGGGAAACCCCCAAGACCGCGCTGCATCGCTTCCAAGGCAAACCCTCCTGCCTTGACGCTCATTCCCCCTACCCCTAGCATTAAAATTACAGCAACGATCACAAGATTACGGGGTTGTAATAAATCGGCACTAGACCGAACAATACTGTTCATGCCAATCACCACAATTGTACCAAATAAAATAATTAAAATTCCTCCCATTACTGGCAGAGGAATAGTTTTTAAAAGGGCTTCTAACTTTCCTAAAAAAGAGAGTACAATAGCGATAATAGCTGCCCAGGTCATAATGGCTGGATTAAAGGTTTTCGTTAAGGCAACTGCCCCTGTAACTTCGGAATAGGTGGTGTTGGGAGGACCCCCAACAAAAGCCGCCAATGTTGTTGCTAACCCATCCCCTAACAGGGTGCGATGTAAACCGGGTTCTCGAAGATAATTATTTCCAGTCACAGAACTAATGGCTAACACATCCCCAATATGTTCAATGGCAGGAGCGATCGCAACCGGTACAATAAATAAAATTGCAGGTAAACTGAAACTGGGTGTGGTAAATTCAGGAATTTGAAACCAAGGAGCTTGACTAACAGGTGTAAAATCCACCATCCCTAACGGTAAAGTTACCAGATAACCGACTCCTATCCCCATCAAAATCGGAATTAATCGTAAAAAACCCCGCCCTAAAATTGCAGTTAGCATGGTGGCTAATAGAGAAACCATTGCTACACTAATAGCCATCCCTTCGGTGAATTCACTCATAAGTTGCTGTTTGTCATAGGATGACTATTTTATGGTAATTCCTGGTATTTACTGGCAAAAGCCGTAAGTGTAGCCATCTTTCTTGTGAACCCTGACCAAATTCTTAACGTGTAAGCTTATTGCCTTCTCCCCTGGGATTGTGTAATTGAATGAGTTGCTTTTACTTCTAGGGTTAACTCTTCCAAACTCCCCAGTCAGAAGGTTTTTGGCTATATCTCCACTGCACCAACCTTTGATTGGTTTTAATGGGTTGTGCCTAATCGGGTAACCGTACTTGTTCAGTGCTGCTTTTTGCCTGCCTCCGTGTCCCTTGCAATTGACCAACAGTGGCTGAGAGGTTCTCAAGACCAAGGTCTCAATATCCCCGACACAGGCGGCATCAATCCAATGCTCTTTGGGAAAACCGAACTTATTCCGGTTGTATTTAGTTTGTGCTCCTGTTCCAGTAACTACGGACTTAATACTCTGAAGCACTTTTACTAACTTGTTCCGAGTTGCATTTACTGCTGCCGCATCTTTCAACGGTTGCTTGGCTTTGTTTTTAATTTTTTGAAGTAAATTTGGTTTTTTCTTCAAAAATTCTTCTATTGGTTTATTTCCTTTTCGTTGGTTACATTTTTCACATGCTAGACAAAGATTGCTAACCCGATTACTTCCACCAAGTGACTTTGGGTGAATGTGTTCAATTTGCAATGGGACCGATTGCTTACCGCAGTAAGTGCATTCCCTCCCCCATTTCTCCAGTAAATACTCCCTGACTTCATATCCGCGTCGTTCCCCTTGTTGGTACTGAACGCCTTTGATTTCCGGGTTTTCCATTTTCTGAGTATCAAACTTAACTCTTTCGACCCAAATCTCTTTAATCGGGCAAAACTTGATTAATCGTTTCACCCAAGTCTGAATCGTCAAAATCCTGTGTTCTAAGCTAGGTGGAAGCCATCCCTCTGGACGTTTACGGTTAAGAAATCTTGGCTTTCTGTAGCGAGTGTGACGGTTACGCCTTCCGCGTCTTACAGCTCTTCTAGACTCTAGTTTTTTCTTGATCAATCCTCCTCTGTGCTCTAATTCCATTCCCCAGATAACTTGGTTATTTTGTACTAGAGCAAATCCAGTTACCTTGCTGCCAGGGTCAATTTTTAGTTGACATGGCGAGATAGTTGGATTCATGACAGAAGTTTTCAAGATAATTGTAAAAGGATACATTCTGAAAACCGCCGCTTTACCTTTGTCTAGTAACCTTCGTGCTTTTTTTGGTGGAATTGGGTTTAATGGTTGAAAGTTTGTATCTATGACAAATACGTAATTTTGCATGGTTAATGCCTCTGAGTTGGTAATGTGTTCCTTGACAATGTTGTAATGGCTTGTTGGGCTAACCACACGTTTGCCTTTGTCTTAATGGCTAGCGATAGAGCTAGAAGCTGGAGTTCACCCCTAGGTATCGTCACCAAAACAACGTAGGAAGTAAATCCTGAGTCTGCAACCTAGTCGGCAATCCCCAGATTTACCGGGAATTACCAAGGCTTAAACTAGGTGACGCTTTTGTCAATTCTCTTGGTGCGCATTCCCGTGGGCGTTGAAACCTCGCGCCTTGTCGCACCGCTGCTTAAAGGTTATCTTACACTGAACTGAGAGGATATCTCCCAAGTTTTTTGATACTGAATTTTGCCCCCCTAGCCCCCCAACTTTGGGGGGAACAAGAGTCAATTTGCTTCTAAAAGTCCCTTCCGGTGCGCTTTCCAATGGGCGAGTAAA
>NZ_JAAHIG010000189.1:0-16644 GCF_010692305.1 Moorena sp. SIO4G3
TACCAGGAATTGGGTACAGAAAACTATTTGCCACTGTTTCATTTGCGCCAAAAGTTACAACCGCCTTTGTCTAGGGAAGAATTGGATAAAGCACTGTATAGCTTGCAAGCAGAAGATAAAATTGATCTGAGTGCTTTGCAAGAAGCAAACATGTATACAGAGGAACAAATTGAAGCTGGTATTCCTCAAAATACCGGGGGGAGGCTATTTTTCATTATGGTGCAGTAAAGTATGATACAAAGTATGATACTATAAGCCCAGGCTTCCCAATTGTTAATCCTCTATCCTTGTCCACTCTATATATGGAATTAAAGAGATGGCAACGATCCAGGAAATAATTAAACAAGCCCTAAATCCCTTTGACCCCGTGACCTTTGCTACGGGGAATTTTTGGGAAGATCCAGACAATGGTGCTGTTAATGTCAACTCGATTCATCAAGATGAAATCAATCAGATAACCACCACCCTCAGTGCGGTGAATCAAGACCATCGACCCCGCACTATCTTACTGGCTGGTGATGCTGGTTCGGGGAAAAGTTATCTATTAAAACGGCTCAAACAACAGCTCAATCAACAAGCCTTCTTTGCTTATATCGGTCCTTGGGCGAATAGCGATCGCATCTGGCGCTATATCCTCAGGGAAACCGTTGACAGTATGCTAAAAATCCCAGAAGGGGAAAAAGAATCTCAGTTGCTCCTGTGGCTAAAGAGTCTCCCAGCCTTTAAAAAAAACGGTTGGCTGCTGAATGAGCGACAACAGTTTATTAGTGACCTCAGAGCTAGCTATCCAGGGGGAATTCATAGAAATAAGGAATTTTTTGGAGTCCTCTATGACCTCACTAATCCAGAAAGATATCACCTGGCTTATCAATGGTTAAGGGGAGAAGATTTAGATGAAGATGAACTCAAAACCCTTGGGGTCAGAGGCTCTATAGATAACGAAGACGATGCTCAGAACATCTTAATCAACTTCGGGAGAATTTCTTCATCCACCAAGCCGATTGTGCTGTGTTTTGACCAATTGGATAATATTCCTCGTTTGCCCGATGCTTCTCTGGATCTACAAGCGCTGTTTAATGTCAACTCTACCCTTCATACTCGCCGTGTCAACTTTCTGATTATTATTAGCATAGTCACTGATACCTGGCAAAGGAATAAGAAAAAACTTCAACCGGCTGATTTCGATAGACTTAATCCTAAAATTCTGCTCAAAAACATTACCCTAGAGCAAGCAGAATCCCTTTGGGCAAGCAAACTCTATCCCTTACATCAGCAAGCTGACCCAAAACCAACTTCACCGATTTATCCTTTAACTCGGCAAGACCTCGAAGAAGAATTTCCTGGTCAAAAAACCACTCCCCGCAAGACCTTAAGCCTGGGAAATCAGCTAATTCAAAGGTATAAAACTCAGGTAGTTAACTCAGAGTTATCAAGGATTGACTTAATAAGTGAGGATAGCGAGGGAGTTAAGATTTCAGAGCCATCAACGATTGACTTAACTAGTGAGGATAGCGAGGGAGTTAAGACTTCAGAGCTATCAAGGATTGACTTAACTAGTGAGGATATCGAGACAGTTAGCATTTCAGAGCCATCAAAAACTGAGTCAACTACTAAAAAGGATACCGCTGGCGAATCAATACCAATAGCAGACAAACTTTTAGCCTCATTTAAATTAAAGTGGCAGAAGGAATTTCAAAAGACTGAGCAGCAAATTACCCGAATCCAAGATATTGGTGAATCGCAATTGATTGGGATGTTACGAGAGGCATTAGAAGCTCTGGAGATTAGGGGTATTAAACCAAAATTATTGTTAGGTAGTTTTGCCAGTCATTCCCTAAGTTACCAGTTGCCATCACCCCAGGGACGGATCGGATTAGTCTGGGGAGAAACTACTAATGGTACAAGTTTCTATCATCTGATGAATGCCTGTGATCAAGCTATAAAAGGCAATCGCTGCCAAACCTTATACCTGATTCGCCATACAAAAATTAGCCTAAAACGTGATACTAAAGGGTACAAACTCTACAGCCAACTATTCAATGCTTCTAGGCATATTCACATCAAATTAGACGATCTATCCTCTGTCCATTACTTAGCTACTTATCATAGCTTAGTTAATGATGCTTGTTCCCAAGAGTTAGTTCTTGCTAATAAAACAATAACACTAACAGAGTTAAAGAGTCTAATCCGAGAATCAGGAATTTTGCAGGATTGTCCTTTACTAAAGGATTTGAATATTATTTCTATAGTAGATAATAAAGTACCCCTTAATCCAGTTAAGGAATTTGTGTTAAATGTCCTCAAACAAGACCAAGTTATTGGTCTTAAGGTTTTAATTAAAACTACTCACCGTCAATTTAATCGGCTCAAAGAAATAGAAATTCAACAACGGATTAAGGAACTTTGTCAGGAAAATGAACTAAAACTTATCCCTGTGGATGGTTCCCCAGAAACACAATCAGTATATTTGGTACCGTAAGCTATCAGCTATCAGCAATCAGTAATCAGTAATCAGCTATCAGTAATCAGTAATCAGTTATCAGCTATCAGTAATCAGTTATCAGCTCTCAGCTCTCAGCTCTCAGCTCTCAGCTCTCAGCTCTCAGCTCTCAGCTCTCAGCTCTCAGCTCTCAGCTCTCAGTTATCAGCTCTCAGCTCTCAGCTCTCAGCTCTCAGCTCTCACAGGCTGGAAGCCTGTGCCACCCTAATTGAGGTGCCATTGACCAAAGACTGACGGCTGACGGCTGACAGCTAACGATGATTATTTTACCATAACAAAAATTCGGATAACAAGCACCAATGTACCTGACTCAACCAGCACAGATCCGAGAGTTAATCCTGAATTTATCAGCATCAAAAGTTCTCTGGTTAGATACGGAAATAGCTGACTGGAATACCCCTAATCCTAGATTATCTCTGATTCAGGTATTGGCTGATCCAACAGATATAAATGGTGACAAAGCTTACATCTTAGATGTATTAGACAAACCGGAAGTAGTGCAATACTTTGTTAACCATATTATGGTTAATCCTAACATTGAAAAAGTCTTTCACAACGCTAGTTTTGATTTACGGTATCTAGGGGGTAAAGACCAAGCGAAAAATGTCACCTGTACCTATAAAATAGCTAGAACGCTGACGAATAAGAAACTGTCTAATCCATTACAGGTATCCAATAATAAACTAAAAACCCTAGCGCGAGAGCTGTGCAATTTCGCCAATGTCGATACAGAAGAGCAAAGCAGTGATTGGGGAAAACGTCCGCTAAGCGAAAAACAGCTAAAGTATGCAAAACTGGATACAGTCTATCTAGCCCATGTCCATCGCCGCTTACTAGAAATTAGTGATAAAAATAGCTGGAGTCGAGAGCAGATGGTCACAAGACAATCACGGACGCAACAATCGCAATCCCGTCGCTTCAGTGTTACCCAAGTTAGGGTAGCCCTTGAATGTCCTCGCTTATTTTATTTGAGTAAGCGCTTTGGTGGAAAACCCATATTTATACCACAATCCCACTCACCAGGTATTGGGACAGTATTCCATCAGCTATGTGAACAGTGTACTGACACACTCCAGCAAGATTCCCGATTTCAAGCTTTATTTTCCCCCACAGCAAGTCAGCTAGACCAAAGCCAGATTAGCTCTAAGATCCAAGCGCTACTGTATGAGCTAGTTGTTTTCCCCAAAATCACCAATCAAAAGATAGCCTCGATCTTACTTCAACTGTGGCAAGGATTAAAATCACTAATTCCCCATTGGACTCAATTGCTAGTTGCTAATCGAGGCTATTGTCAGCCAGAGGAAGTAATTAGTAAAACCTTTATTGCTCAAGAAATAAAGCTCAGTTATAACTTCACTCTTCCTGATGGCAGCCAGCAACGAGTTAATGGAAAATTCGATAGCTTAATTTTCGACTGTGAGCGCGATCGCTATTGTGTCGTAGACTATAAAACCTATCAACCGGTAGATCCATCCGCTAACCTAGCTCAAGTAGCCCTCTATAGTTACATGCTCCACCAAAAAAAAGGAGTAGCAATAGATGCAGCGGTTTATTGTGTTTTACCGGAATTCCAAAAACACTACTATTCCCGGGAAGAGCTAGAAGATACAGTGCATCAGCTCATTCCCCATAAATTACAACAGATGCGGGAATGGCTGAGTTGGAAACCTGCTCAGGTCGAAGAGGGGGGAGATGGGGAAACTATAAAAAACCATTGCACTCCCACAATCGGTAAGGGCGACCTGGAGCCACCACCACCGACACGACAGCCTCACCTATGCAACATTTGTCCCCAACAACAGACCTGTCAAACCTTTTTTGAGGATGGGAAAACTGAGAAAAAGCCGGTCAAGCCACCATCCCCCAAAATTCCTGATATTGAGCAAAAGCCGGTCAAGGCACCATCCCCCAAAATTCCTCAGACTAAGCAAAAGCCGGTCAAAGCACCATCCCGGCAAAGTCTTGATGCTGACCAGACCGGGGAGAAATTGGTGAGTACTCTAGAAGACTTTAAAATTGGTGTCGATTATGTCAACGCAACAGTTGCTCCAGCATTTGTCCGGATCAAGGTAAAACCCAATCGTGGGGTAAAAGTCATATCGATACAGAATCGATCCAAGGATTTACAAGTACACTTAGGTCTGGAGAATCCTCCCTTGATTACTCCATTAGCTGGGTATGTCAGTGTGGATTTACCACGGAAGGATGAGGATAGAGAAGTAGCTAGATTTGATGACTATATCCAGCGTCCGGCAAATTCCGCCCCCCTAACCCCCCAATCTTGGGGGGAAATTGAGTTAAAGTCTCCCGCCCCCCTAACCCCCCAATCTTGGGGGGAAATTGAGTTAAAGTCTCCCAGGATTGGGCTTGGAGTAAATTTAGATGGGAAATTGGTAGAAGCGGATTTATCGGATCCCAATACCTGTCACTTTTTGGTAGGGGGCACAACCGGAAGTGGCAAGAGTGAATTTTTGCGATCGCTTCTGCTATCCCTACTCTATCAGCATTCTCCTCAACAGCTCAAAATTGCTCTAGTTGATCCCAAGCGCGTCACTTTCCCAGAATTTGAGGACATGCCATGGTTGCTCTCACCAATCGTTAAAGATTGCGATCGCGCTATCGAACTGATGGAGCAATTAGTTGATGAAATGGAGGAGCGTTACCAGAAATTTGAACAAGCCAAGTGTGCTCACCTGGATGCTTATAATCAGCAATTGATTAATAAACAAATTTTACCATTACCTCGGATAGTCTGTATATTTGATGAATATGCTGACTTCATGGCAGAAAAAGACATCCGCAAAGAGTTAGAATTAAGTATTAAGCGTTTAGGAGCAAAAGCTAGAGCAGCTGGAATTCATTTGATTGTTGCTACTCAACGGCCAGACGCCAATGTTGTTACTCCGATTATTCGCTCTAATTTACCTGGGCGAATTGCTTTACGCACAGCGTCTGAAGCCGACTCAAGGATTATTTTTGGTGGCAGCAACACGGAAGCGGCTTATTTGTTGGGTAAGGGAGATTTATTGTATCAAAAGGGTGGTAAGTTAGAGCGATTGCAGAGTTTGTTTGCTCAGAGGATTGTATTACCTTGATCAAAGTTTATTCAAATAAAGTTTGACCCTGTGGTGCGTTACGGGGCAGACTATCCGAACGCTGGCTACGAGGCGAAAAATCAAGGCAAGTCCGCCCCTAACACACCCTACCCAACACCACGAGCCACACGAAAACCGACATTGCCTTTGATGAGATCGCGCGTGAAATTGTAGTCGCGGTGGGCAGAACGGCAATAAATAGGAGAGGCGCTCCAGGACCCGCCCCGCAGAATATATTTAGTATGATTACTAGATTTAGTCCAGATCCTCCCATCTGTAGGAGCTCCTTTGTAATTATCATGCCTTGGATCCGCACACCACTCCCAAAGATTGCCGTGCATATCGTATAAGCCAAAGCCGTTGGGGGGAAAATGTCCTACTGGGGTGGTTTCTTCTCGATATTCCCCTTCTTTTTCCTCTGCATAAGTATAGGAAGCATTATAATTAGCTAATAGACCGGTTATGGTCTCTCCATAATGGAATGGTGTGGTATCTTTATAATGGAATGGTGTGGTAGTTCCGGCTCTACAGGCGTATTCCCATTCCGCTTCACTCGGTAATCTGTATTTCCTTCCTGTATATTGGGAAAGGCGATCGCAAAATTCCATCGCATCGTACCAGTTGACTTGCTCTACTGGTCGATTGTCTCCTGGAAAGTAAGAGGGGTCTGGGTTTAAGTCCCGGTTGACTTTTGGAAGCTTGGCCACAGCTCGCCATTGCGCTTGAGTTACCAGATATTTGCCCAGGAAGAAGGGTTGGATGGTTACTTTGTGCTGAGGTCTTTCCCTGTCATGAGTCCCCTTCTCAGTTTCCGGGGAACCCATTAAGAAGCTTCCTTCTGGGATAGACACCATATCTAGGTCTACTCCATTTCCGAGATCTTGAGTGAAATAATCCGCTTGCTTGGATTCTTTCTTGATTGTTTCTCCTCTACGGTTAACTGTTACTACTTCAAAGGAAAACTGCTTTCCTTTTTGTTTGTTTATGAGATAATCAACCAGAAGCACTATTGGCATTGTTATTAAGCATACCTTTAAGAAATCAGCCCGGGAAAACTTATTGGAACCTTTTGGTTTGGCTGGGTTTAAACTTTCTTCCCTCGGATTTGGCTTGACAATTCTCTTATGTGGTGAATTTATGTTTTGTTGGTAAACTAATAAATTATAAACGTTATTAGAATTTTTTTCTAACCATTGCTCTAGTTGCTCAGCCTTTGACTTAGTAATATTTATATTAACTAATAGATTTAGTAATAAATTATCAACAAATTGTACAATCAGTTTTTCATCATCAGTTTGTTGAGATATCTCATCCAAATTTTTGAGAATATCATAGAAACTGTTAGGGAGTTGATATTCCGAAGACTCCAATAAATTATCGGCACAACAATCTCTGTAAGCCTGTTGCATTTGTTTGATAAAACGCCTTTCTAAAGGACGCAATATCTTGACTACACTAGTCGTAATTTTAAAGTTTTCCTGGATTGCCTTTAATTGAGGATTATTTGGAATATGTTCAAGTGCTCCATCAATTAATTTTTCTAACTCATTGGAAGCCTCAAAATACTTTATTAATTTGTCAACGATTTCCTGTAAATCTCCACCGCTAGCAACCTCGTTCAGATTTATATTTAATGCATAACGCACCATTCTTTCTAATTTATGTTTATCAGGGAAAGCACTACACATTGCTTCGTTTATCTTTTCGATGAGATAACCAGGGGTATGTCGAGTATTCATGGATGGTTATTTCAAGACCTGTGAAAAATAGAATTTGATACTTTGACTCTAATTCAGTATCTACACTGTGATTATACCGAGTTCCGTAAATTTTTCTTTATGTGCTGGTATTTCCCACCTGGTGGTGGCTTAGGGAACAGGGAACAGGGAGCAGGGAAGTCAGAAGAGGGAAACAATCCTGTGTACGTGATAGTTATGACAAACGCTGATAGCTGATAAGTAGTCGGACAAAACTAAAATTAACTGTTGAAATAGGGAGCAGGGAGCAGGGAGCAGAGGGGCTTTTGGCAACTTTACACAAGTTAATACAGCGATGCAGCGCGGTCTTGGGAAGGCAGCGCGGTCTTGGGGGTCTCCCCCATGAGCGACTGCCGTGGTTTCCCCCATGAGCGACTGCATCAAGAAGCAAGGTTTATTTTTGTCCAGGTACTTAGCTGATAGCTGAACGCGCACGCGTGCGCGTAGCGCTTAAGCTGATAGCTGATAGCTGATAGCTGAACGCGCACGCGTGCGCGTAGCGCTTAAGCTGATAGCTGATAGTCGGGATTTTGGCCAAATTTATCTAACCATCCTGGAAGGAAGTATTAGACTAAAAACCGCTATAGTTAAAGATTGCTGAAAGTATTCTTGCCATAATGAACGGTAACACCTACCAATTAAACAATCCCAAGAAAGCCATGCTATATCAGAAGCAGGAAGAAGGGAGTGTTTTGTGTCAACTGTGTCCTCATTACTGCCTTATTCCTCAAGGCAAAAGAGGAATCTGTCAGGTGCGCGAAAATCGGGGAGGATCCCTTTATACCCTGGTTTTTGGTCGTACTGTAACTCAGAATATAGATCGGGTTGAGAAGAAGCCATTATTTCACTTCTATCCAGGTTCAACCACCTATTCTCTAGCCACAAGTGGTTGTAATTTTCATTGCCAATATTGCACTAATTGGCAAGTCTCCCAAATGTCAACAGAGGAGTTTGACGCAATTGGGGTTGAGGCTTCAGCTGAGAAAATTGTTGCGGCTGCACTTCAGGTGGGTTGTCGTAGTCTTGCTTATACCTATGTTGAACCAACTATCTTTTTTGAATATGTTCACGCCATTGCTACTTTAGCTCACCAAGCCGGACTTTTTAATCTCTTTAAAACCAATGGTTTTATGAGCAAGGAAATGCTGGACGTTTGTCAGTCCTATTTAAATGCCGCTAATGTAGATTTAAAAGCCTTTCGAGACCAAACCTATCGACAGTTTGGAGGTAGATTGCAGCCTGTATTGGATAGCCTCAAATTCATGAAATCTCTTGGGATATGGTTAGAAGTAACTACTGTAGTTATTCCTGGTATTAATGACGAATCTGGGGAATTAGAAGATATAGCAGGATTTATTGCCCAGGAATTAGGGATTGATACGCCGTGGCACATCACACGATTTTTCCCAGCCTACAGAATGGAAGATGTACCACCCACACCCATTGAAACTCTATACCAAGCCCGTGACATTGGACTAGCAGCAGGATTAAGATACGTTTATTTTGGTAACTTTTTGGAAAAAGGGAAACAGGATACAGTATGTCCCAACTGTGGAGAAATATTAATTAAACGTCATGGTTTTAAGTTGTTGGAAAATAAAATGCTGGATAACCATTGTCCGTCTTGTGGCACAATGATTCCTGGCATAGGTCTAGCCGATCAAATATCCCAAAATTTGACCTAACTCTTCTTTTTGTCTAGCACCAACACTCTCCCATCTTTCGCATAAACTACCAAGTGCCGGAAGTACATCGCAAGAGGGATATTGAATAAAAAGTCCCCGCAGTCCTTGAATCCGTGGAATTTTCGCTTCAGCACCAAACCAAGGCTGAGTTAATAATAATATCATCGGTTCAAGTCCACTTTCATCTCTTAGATTGCTTCGTACTGCATCAGCGAGTTTCAAACTCCGTAATTCATTAGGGGGTTCCATGGAGCGTTGTGTCCAAATTGAGATTAAATCAATTGAATTATTCAGTTCTATTAACCGTTCTTCGTCTTCGCCAGTGGTAACTAAAACAACTGGTATTCTAGCTTGTTGTAACAAACAACTGATAGAATAAGCTGCCATACGGGTAAGAGCTTCAACTGGACCAAACACAGGGGGAGTGACATCCAACAGCAAGACGGTCGGACGAAGGCGTGGTGGTTCAGCCAGTTCACGGGTACGAAATAACAATTCTCCCCGTTGGTAACGGTAGCTAAATACAGATTTGGGCATGGCTAATTGGCTGGGAAGTAGGGAATTCCAATCGGTGCGGCTAGCTGTCTCTACACCACTTACCTGACCTCGTTCTACTCCCGGTGCATTGCCAATGGCACGTCCTGAATGCTCGCCGAAACAGATGCGTACTCCTAATAACTGGCGTTGAATGGAATTCAAAACTGGCAAGTCTTGGACACGGGACAATAAACGTAGGGGTAAAGCCGGTTCCGCTTCTACAGCTTGAGGACCGAGAATAGCAAGTAAAGATAAGAGGCGCTCATCGATGTGTTTGGCGGACTCTTGCAAGAGGGAAATCGGGGTTGGTGGGGCTTTTGGCTCAATGGGTTTCCCTTTTAGGCCAGCTTTGAGAGCTTCGCAGACTTCCCTGGGAGAGATACCAGAGGGAGGTTCCCAGTCTGTCAGAGGGAGTTTGTGTAGCAACAAAGCCACCATTCCTATCCGTGCAGGAGCAGGCCAGCGCAGGGCAATTAATCCAGGAATTCCGGTGTTAGTATCTCTTGCCAGTTGAGACAGGGACTTATGAACGGTACGACCACCAGTGAGGTCTAGGAGGTCTTGGACTAGGGATAAGGGGGGATAAATGCTAAGTCGGTGTAGTTGTGCTAAAGCCGTGGGAAGTAGGCTAAGGTTACTCGGTAAAGACTGGGTAGGAGTAGAGTGAATTACTTTCCGACCTACAGTTCTAGCTTGACGAGTAATGTAGGAATTAAGTTGTCCTTTTGCATAGTGACTCATGTTAGTGACGCACTCCTCACATCAAATCAAAGATTATGATGTGGACTTCTTAAAACCCTGGAGTGTTCGTGCCGTCCCTTAGGATAGACACGATTTGCTTCGTGGTACTATCGTCCATATCGCCAGATACGACTAACTTCCCACTACGCCGTTTTATACTTGGGAAAACGCCCAGCCCAAGTCGTTTAAGGTTAATTGCGGCATTCACATCCCGATCAACCAAAACTTTTTCAACCGGATCAAAATATTTTCTGATTGAGCAATCGGTAAATATAACTTCGTTCCGATAACTTAGAATCATTGATGAATACGCCGGATTCTTTTTGATAATCACTGCTCCAGCTTTTGAGGCTATGTAGTCCAGTGTTGTTAGAAATTCACCAAATGCCGCATCTAGCCAAGACTTATTTAATCCAGATTTAGCCGATTGACCATTGGGTAAATATGTTCCATCAGCAGCTTTTTTTGGTTTATTTCGCTTTGTAAGTCCTTTAATATTTAATTTTTCAGTAAAAAATACTTTTTTACCTGTTTTTACCAGCTTGTGAGCCAGGTTGTAACGGTGATTTTGGCGCTGTCTAGCAATGCGTTGATGTATTCGAGATTCACGCTTAGCTAGTTTGCGACGAGATGAAGACCCTTTACGCTTCGATGATTTCTTAGCAGAAACAGTTTTAAGTTTCGGTAAAGATTTGCGTAGTGGTTTAGCTGATTTGTATTTTGTATTTTCAGATGTGGCAATATAGTCATCGCCCTCTAGTACTGCGTCAAGACCAATTGAATTATCCCAATCAGGAACAATGTGATCAGGTGTAAACTCAGGTACCGTAAGATCTTCTAAGGTCAGATTAACATACCAACCGTCAGCTTTTTTAGTCAAACTAATACGTTTAACTACGGCTCCATCCGGTATTATCCTGTGCATCCGAACCTTTAACATTCCAAGCTTAGGAAGCTTGATATAAAGCCAGTTTTTACGAACAAGATGAATCCACTTCGGTTTAACCATTGCGAACACCATCGTTCGGTAACTGGATTGGTTCTTAAATCGTGGCTTGCCACTACGTAAGCCGTTAGAGTCACCTTTTATATAGCGTTTGAAAGCATCATCAGCCCGCTTACAAACATCTTGCAAAACAGTCGAATCTAATCTGGTAAAGTCTAATAGCTCACCACTATGAAACACCTTAACCAAATCTGTTTTGAGTTTAGGTAATTGTGACTGTTGACCGTATCGGGTCGGATTATCTCTTAGTTCAGGTAACGAGCAAACTAGCGGACAAGCGTTTAGGTAATTTCTATTGTTATCCCACCAATTAAAACGATCTCCAAGTTGACGGTTGTACCAATAGCGACACAATCGAAGCCAATAATTCCCCTCAAGTTTTTGCTTTTGTGTAAGGTAAGCTCGAAACTGAAATGTTGATTTCACTTATATTAATCCGACCAATTCGACCATTAATGCTATTATAGCATGAAATATTTTAGTTTCAACCCATGTCTGACGACAATATCCACCGTGCCAGAGGTGTTTCAAACCTAAAAGCTCCTCAACGTGTTAGTCCCAAAATATCGACGAAAAGTATTGACAAGGAAAATGTTGATTCCAAGCGAATCAATATTTTCTACCCTAATGTCTAAGTGGGAAGGTAAGCACCTAAACAAAATTAATTTCCTACTCCCAATCTCTGTAACCCTTACATCGTAAGGCTTTGAGTTTTGTAAAATGTGTAATTAATTTTGTGCACCTGCTTAGCTTGGTTGAGTTTAATGGTGAAACGGACCACGTTCATTTATTGATCCAATACAATCCCCAGACTCAGCTGAGCAAACTAATCAATAATATCAAAACCGTTTCCAGCCGATACCTACGCAAAGAATTTTCCGATCAAATTAACAAATATTATTCAAAAAAAGTTTTTTGGACTGGTGGTTACTTTATTGCTATTTGTGGAGGCGTTACCGTTGAGCAACTAAAAAAATATATTCAGAAATCTTGACAGACCTGAAGAACCCAACTGATAGGGACTAGACCCTGTGCAAAATTCATCTCACGCGCTCATCGATAATTACAGCGTGAGAATTTTTTCGCCGGTCAGTTAATGTATAGCAACCGAAGTATAGTTTAGGACAGAGTATTTTGGTTGAAAGGGAGCAGGGAGCAGGGAGCAGGGAGCAGGGAGCATAAATATGTCTTAAGTTTTACTTCGACTGCTATACATAACTATCAAAATGTTGCGAGGAATTTTTTATAAATTCTACCTTCTAACTTCTACCTTCTGACTTCTAACTTCTAACTTCTATAGCGTTTCTAGGACTCATGAGGTACACATTATTTTTTCCCTCTTCCCTCTTCCCTCTTCCCTTTTCCTTCTTCCCTGCTCCCTGCTCCCTGCTCCCTGCTCCCTGCTCCCTAAAAACCAGAAATTTGTACCTCACAAGTCGTAGAATTGCTATAACTTCTAACTTCCCCTCCTCTTCCCAATCCTTTCATACAACCGACCCGCCTGTGCTGAATAACCGGCATTTTCTAACAAAGCTGCGGCTTTGACTAAATCTCCCTTCAATTCTGCTTGCTGTGCCTGTTCCAACGTTCCAACTTCCTGAGTACTATCTGGTTTAGGTGGAAAAAGTTCCTGGAGCCACGGTTTAGTTTCCCCTTGTCGCAACTGTTTAGAAATGCTATTGAGCAACTGTTTACCTGGTTTTGAAAGTCCTGCTTTCACCTGGGGAACTTCCCCGACCCAGAGTGTCCAAGCTGGAGTCATCTCGGCTATATTAAAGCGATATGTTTGATTACGAGCCACCACCACAGCAGCCTTGGAGTTTAGGTTAAATCGCTGCTGACGAGCTCCATTAGGTAACGAAGGATAAAAGTCCATACCTAACTCTAAATAGAGGGAGCTTGGTCCTATCCAGATTAAGGGAATACCTAGGGGGATTTGTGTAGGTAAGCCCCCTGGTGCAGTTAAAAGATGGTATCCTGCTCCTGGTAACAAAAAAGCCATTTCCCCTACAGGTCTTGCCATCAGCAGGGAGCGCACCCACGATAGTTCTGTATCATCCAGTAGCACTGCATCCACTTTTTGGCTAGGTCTAGGACGAGGCACAAGCTGCACAGCTATAGGCTTTGGTAATCGGTTAGAAACTAAGGAAGGAGCTTTAGCTTTAGGCAGTTGAGGTGCATCTAAAAGCAACCCTCCGTCTATCTGATTGCCAATAGTGCGTAGTCGCCAGTGGCCTAGATCAGCAGTTCCCAATACCCAAATTTCATCTTCGGGAATCATCGGCTCAATCAGACTAGGAGTTAGGGGGAGGCGATGGCGCACATCCACCAAAATTCTTGCCCTTTCAGTCTCTAAAACCGGGACTGCTACAGTAGTATAGGGTAAGCTGGTTAAACGATGGACTAGAGCAGCGGGAATGGTGCGGTTGCCATCAGACTGCAGTCGCATCAATAAAACCCCAGAGCTTTCCTGATGATTATTATTATGGTTATTATTAAGGGGCTGTTGTGAGGCGCTGGTCAGGGTTACCTCTAGACCTAAAGCTGTGGCACGACCCAAAATCCACCGACCTAGGGAGCCAGGGGTGACAACGTCTAAGATAGTGGCTCTTTGATAACGACTAGGAGGTAAACTCGCTTCTGCTAATAATTCTGCTAATTCTACAATTGACCAAGTGCTAACATCTAAGGTTTGTGTGTCTTGATCCTGACTAGGCAACTCTCCTGAAAGGGACAACTTTACCCATTGTTGATGATGACGAGCAAAGGGTCTACCTCCCGCTGTCCAAATTAGTGGGGCGATACGCTCATGGGAAACAGCCACTTCTGCCCACCATTTTCCCTGGGGTGCCCGGCGGACAACTGCTGCATCTGATAACCTAGTACCTAAAACTGACCCTAAGAATGCCAGAACATGATTAGCACTCCCAAAATGCCCCCCTGTAGATGAATCTAATAACCGTTGAGATGCTGGTGTTTTTGAGGTTGTTGTCTCTGATGAAGGCTGTTTAGGGGTGGGCTGGGGGTCTTTTGCCGGTGAGGGTTTTCCTTGTGCTTCGGTTAACCGCCGAATTGTAAATTTGGACTTTTTTGACATTATCAATAGGGAATCGGGAGTCGGGAATCGGGAGTCGGGAGTCGGGAGTCGGGAATCGGGAATCGGGAATCGGGAATCGGGAGTAGGGAATCGGGAGTCGGGAATATTAATCACTTGGCTGATTAGGGGTGACAGCTCCCAACACCCCGAGCCACACGAAAACCCACAAAGTTGTATAGTTCATCGCGCGCGTCATAGTCGAGGCGGGAGGCAGAGCGGCAATCCCTAGGAATGAAGGTCCACGAGCCGCCCCGCAGACTATGATAATAATACTTATTGTAATACTGCCAAATACTCCCATCTGTGGGTGCTCTTTCGTAATTATTATGCCAACTGTCGGCACAGTACTCTTCTACATTGCCGTGCATATCGTATAGGCCAAAGCCGTTGGGGGGAAAACTTCCTACTTCCGTGGTTTCTCTTCGATATTTCCCTACAGCTTCCTCTCCATAAGTATAGCTAGCCTTATAGTTAGCTAATCTACTGGTTAGGGTCTCTCCATAATGGAATGGTGTGGTTGTTCCGGCTCTACAGGCGTATTCCCATTCCCCTTCACTCGGTAATCTGTATTCGGTTCCTGTATGTTTAGAGACGCGATCGCAGAATTCCACCGCCTCTAACCAGCTTACGCACTCTACTGGTCGATTCTCTCCTTTAAACTCAGAGGGGTCTGGCTCTAAGTCCCGGTTAACTTTTGGTAGCTTGGCCACTGCTCGCCATTGCTTCTGGGTTACTGGATATTTCCCCAGGAAAAACCCTTTAATGCTTACTTGGTGTTGAGGTCTTTCCCTGTCATCACTCTCACTCTCACTTTCCGGCGCACCCATTAAGAACCTTCCGGCTGGGATATACACCATCTCTAGCTTGACTCCATTTCCGAGATCTTCAATCAAATAACTTGCTTGTTTATGTTCTCTGTTGATTATTTCTCCTGTACGGTCCACTGTTACTACTTCAAAGGTTTTTAAATCTTCTTCTTCTTCTTCTTCTTCTGGTTGCGGTATTCCTGTGGCCTCTCCTAGGGTGGCCATTGCCCATGTTTCCCATTCCCCTATGGCATTGGGCATTCTGGCTTTTACTGCTGCACTATAGATTAGGGCGCTTAAATCTGGTCTACTTAGGACTTCTGCTACTCTTAATGCCCACTCATATAGGTGCTTTTTATGACTATTTTTGAATCGACTCAATATTTCTCTTAATCGAGCCGCTGCTTGCTTTGTTTTTCTAGCTCCTGCTTCACAACGGGCAAGAATTAGTTCAATCTCTAATTCTTCTGTTGCTGTTTGGGGAGTAATATCCCGCAGGGCTAATTGAGTTTGATAATGTTGCTTAAGGTAGTCTGTTCTGATCCAGACCGCTTTTAGGGTATCTCCTGCTTGAGTCCAACACTCTGCTGCTGCTTCTGGTTGAGCGTTTCTGAGATAGCATTGGGCGGCTTTTGACCAGTCTTGGTTTTTGAGATAGCACTGAGCCGCTTGTGACCAGTTTTCCTGTTGTTCGTAGATCGCCGCCGCTTCCCGGTATTCTCCTATTTCTTCCCATACTCGAGAAGCATCGGCTAACCACCCGGCTTTGAGGTAGCATTGGGCGGCTTTGATGAGCATTTCTCGGTTGTTGCTGTTACTCACTTTATCTTATATAGCAATTCTCTTTCCGATCAGGTACAAAATGATCCCCCTAAATCCCCCTTAAAAAGGGGGACTTTGAGAAGGATCCCCCTAAATCCCCCTTAAAAAGGGGGACTTTGAGGTTGATAAGTGTACCTCATACATGGAATAAACGCTAGACATGATTTTTTCCCTATTCCCTGTTCCCTGTTCCCTGTTCCCTGTTCCCTATTCCCTGTTCCCTATTCCCTGTTCCCTATTCCCTATTCCCTGTTCAATCAGTTTGTTTTTCCCTCTGATGTTCAAAGGATTGATCAGTATTAGCTGATTCGGGAATTGGTTCGAGATCTGGTTGGATATTATTAGGGAATACTTCCATTATCTGTGGATTTCGTTCAATAATGTTGCCTAATTCAGCAGCAATGCGATCATGGTTTCGGTTATGTTCCGCTTCTGGTAAACTCATCCTTCCTTGATCGTTTACCTGGAATATATTACGGTCGATGTCCCCTATTACGGGGAGCACCTCCGCTCCAGAACCGTGCATGAAACTTTCGCCTCACACGGCTCCTGAGTATCTTTTTGACTCCAGTGAATCTGTTGGTGACAACTTTGGTGA
>NZ_JAAHIG010000019.1:0-25464 GCF_010692305.1 Moorena sp. SIO4G3
ACCTGCCACAACGATACCGACTGGACTCTCTATCGAGATCATATCGTCAAGCGTCACGGAGCGTGGTTTCAACCCGCGAAGTGAAATCCGCTTAGAATCTACGTTTTTCAAAGCGTAGAGAGTTCAATCCCTTAAATTGGCAAACACCATTATACCCATTGCTATATCCCTGTTCTGTCATTTTCCGAGAAGACAGTCTCCAAAAGCTTTATCAGTCAGTCGATACAGACAAAAGTAGTCCGAACCTTCCAATGCTCAGCAGTTGGGCAAAGCGATCCCACAACACTGGTCGATTGAAAACCAACTCCACGCTTGTATTCGATGTGACCAATGGCGCTTGATGCTAGCTGGATTCGTACAGGACCACCGTTGATGTTTTAACTTTGGCGGATGAAAAATTAAGTAGTTGTGGCTGGGGATTAGCCCTGGCAAGTATGGCTCACGAAACTCAGTACACACGATTATTTCGCAGTTAATTCTTTTGAAAATAAATAATCCTTTTTTTAAAGACTTAATAAAGTTAGCTAGATTTTGTTGCTAATATTAACCAGAGATGCTATATTTGCATGTTAGCAAAGTATCCTACGACAATTAGCGTATCTTAAGACTTATATCATAGTTATGATTAAGCCAAACTAAATAAAGTAAAGTTTAATTAATTTGTTTTAAAAAAAACCTTAATTAAGCTAAGATTTATCAAGGTCAGCTACTAATTTACCTTCAGTTTGGCTAACCGAGTTTTGCTGATGGTTAGTGAAACTCGATCATGGTGCATCTCCACAACCCTAGCTTTAATTGTCTGCTAACATTACCAGTTTGGTGCATTTATACAAAACCAGGATTTACGGAAAAATGGGCGAAAAACCCGATATTTTGTAAACACTATACAAATAGTGTGGCTGCGTAAGTTCTGAAAACTATACACAATATTATAATTCACAATATTACCTATTAGGTATTAATTAAAATAGTAAATATTGACAACATCGGTGCTAATCGAGGCGATAAAAAACTAGGATTATTACTTGTTAAATATTCATTGTTAATTGTTAATTAATAGTTACTAATTACTAGTGGCATTGCTATATATCCATAGAGACACCAATGACGACTCAAAAAGTATTGACCACCGACAAACTGGCACAACAGATTCAAGCTTGCGCAAAAGAGCAATTGACTGGTCGGTTGGAGATTGAAGATCCCCAAGGTCAGCGGTGGAGTCTTTTTTTCCACTTGGGTCGTTTGACTGGGGGTGCTAGTAAGATGCATCCCATTCGTCGTTGGTGTCGGCAGTTGTCTGTACACTGCCCAGAACTATCAGCATTTCCTGTGTGTCAGGGGTCGTCGGCTCAGCCGGTGTATTGGGATTACCCATCTCTAGCAGAACTAGTCAGACAGGGGAAAGTACCGCTAAAACAGATGAGGTCTGTTGTTGCTGGCAACTGTACGGAAATACTCTTCGATATCATCCAACGGCAGGAACAACTCCGCTGTGGTTCATCAGAGCAACTAACTTACAGGCAGATTCCTCAACAGACTATTGATTCAACCTCTGATTCAACGTCTGATTCAACATTGGTAATAATTGAAGCTGATCAGATTTGGCAACAGGCTTCGCAGGCTTGGGAACCTTGGCAACAGGCTGGTTTGGTAAATATTTCCCCTTCTTTGGCTCCGGTGATCTGGGATGCTGACAAATTGCGACAGCAGACCTCATTACTGGCCTACCATAACCTGACTACCTTAGTGGATGGCGATCGCACTTTGAGGGATTTAGCTCTGAGGTTGAAACAGAATCTTTTGCCTCTGACCCAATCAATCATGCCCTATATCAGATTACAGGTGATGGGTCTGATCTCGGTTGGGGACTTCCGCTGTGATACTCACTTTACTAAAGCCACTAACCCAATGCCAGAAACTGCTGGAAGAAAAGGAGGACCAATTCAGACATTACCAGCTAGTCCCTTGGTAGTTTATATCGAAGACAGCCAAATCGATCGGCTGACCATGAGTCAAATTCTTGCCAATGCTGGCTATCGATTTATCAATGTTCAAGACCCAATCAAAGCCTTGCCGACCTTGCTAAAGCACAAACCACAGCTGATCTTCTTGGATTTGGTGATGCCAGTTTTAAACGGGTATGAAGTCTGTGCACAAATTCGTCGGGTTTCGGTGTTTCAAGACACGCCAGTAATTATGGTCACCAGTAATGACGGAATTGTAGACCGAGTGCGGGCAAAGATGGTCGGTTCTACGGACTTTTTAGCAAAGCCTATTACTCGGTCAAAGGTATTGACAATTCTACAAAGGCATCTCGGAGTTACTCGTAATATCCTGTCCGGTTGAATACTTACTTTAATAGTTTAGCAAAGGGAACAGGGAGTAGGGAGTAGGGAGTAGGGAGTAGGGAGTAGGGAACTTTCGATAAAAACTTATCACAATTAATTTTGTATACTTATTCATTCAATTTACTAAATATTATTTTTAATAAAAAAATCAATCAAAAAATAATATTTACAAAAAAAACTAATATTCTCAATAATTTTAGAAAATAATTATGACTACAGTCCTTTTGGTTGAAGATAGCTTGACAGAAAATGAGATGGTAAGTTGTTACCTCAGAGAAGCTGGTCTCAAGGTAGTTAGTGTCACAAGTAGTGAGGATGCCCAGATTAAACTCCAGTCCCAGAAACCAGATGTGGTGATTGTTGATGTGATTTTGCCAGGACAAAGCGGGTTTGAACTGTGCCGGGAACTCAAGACTAATTCCAACACCCAAACCATCCCAGTGGTGATTTGCTCAACTAAAGGAACTGATGCCGACAAACTCTGGGGTTCGATGCTGGGAGCTGATGCCTATTTATCTAAACCGATAGACCAGCAAGAACTAATACAAACAATCCAGCAATTGTTAGGCATTAGGCATTAGGCATTAGGTATTAGGTATTAGGTATTAGGTATTAGGTATTAGGTAATGTTGAACTCCCTTGACCCAGCGGTAACACAAACAAATCTTGACCTACTAAACTTAGATCCACTAACCCCAGAAACCCGAGTGCGGTTGCTGCGTTTTCCTCTTGGGAAAGAGGACAGTATTCTGTTGCCCCTAGAGCAGATTACGGAAATTATCAGGGTGAATGTGCCGGAGGTTCTGCTGGTGCCGGAAATGCCTAGTTGCATTTTGGGAATTGGTAATTGGCGTTCAGAAATGCTCTGGTTGGTAGACCTAAACCAGCTGGTTGGCTATCCACCTCTGTCGAAGCTTGGGCAAGTTTCGGTATGTCCTGTGGCAATAGTGGTTGAGGTCAATGACCAGTCTGTGGGTCTGGTAGTGTCGCAAGTCAATGAGATTGAGTTACATGAATTGGAGCAACTCCAGCCACCGACTCCTGGCTTATTTCCTCAATCGGTACTGCCTTTTCTGCTGGGGTACCTGCCTGGGGATGGGGGTGCAGTCTTGGATGTCATGGCTATTACTCAATGTCCCCTATGGCAGACACATCAACGAGGGGAGTCTTGGGGAGGGCAGTCTTGAGGTTTTTCGACTTAGCCTCCTCGGAGATCTGCCAATTGATCAGGGCAATCATGATCAGTTTTGATCAACCAAATCAATCCCATCAAATCAATTATGACTGGTTGACAAGCTCGTCACTAACTCTGCCCATTGAACAGTCTATTGGGAGGGTTACTACCGACTCGATTGCCTCTGAGATGCCATCATGGTCGGCAATTTTACCATTATCAGATGTTGAAAAAAGCGATGCAGTCGGCCAAAGGGGGTTTCCACGGGGCTTTCAAGGTGCGGACGCAGGTGACCCACGCAGCCCCTCCCCAGGAGCGACTGCATCAAGAAAGGAAACTATAACTATGCCACAATTTGATAAATCTGAGGAAATACTCACATCTTCGTCCCAACTCAATCAATCATCGAGTAATGGCAATGGCAAGGGAACACCTACCGGGTTGAAGTTCCACCTAGCCGTGGATATTGAGCAACACTGCAAGGGTGAGCGGCAGTGGTTATTCCACCTGGCAACTCAGATGCGCAAAGCAGAAACTAGTGATGTCCTGTTGAGAACCACCGTGACTGAGGTTAGTCAGCGTTTACGGGTAGACCGAGCCTTGATTTTTCGCTTCCAGTCCGAGAATCGGGGTACAGTGCTAGTTGAGTCGATGGTGGGTGGCTATACTCCCAGCCACGGGGAGTACCTGCCGGTGATTGCTTTTGGAGCTGATAATCGCTCAGCCTACGAGCAACAGGAAGTTGTAGCCCTTAATGATATTAATGACCGGGCTTTGAGTCCGTTTCAACTCCAACTGCTAGAACGATTCCAGGTCAAAGCCAGCCTAAGTCTACCGATTTTGCTTGATGGGCAATTGTGGGGCTTACTAGTGGTGCAGCAATGTTCTGGTTCTCGGGAATGGCAGGAAGCTGACATTAGTCTGCTCTACCAAGTTGTTACTGAACTTCGGCTAAGTCTACAGCCAGTGGAATCTTTTACCCGACGGCGAGAGCAGGTTAAACAGGAAAAGGTCTTGGCTCAAATCTTGGCCACAATTGCACCGTCTTCTGATATCAGTATTTCCCTGGGTAACATTTGCCACGAACTGCGCCTGTTTTTGAAGGCTGATCGGGTAGTGGTTTATCGGTTCAATCCTGACTGGAGTGGTGAATTTGTGGCTGAGTCAGTTGCAGATGCTTGGGTGAGGCTGCTCGAAGACCAAAAGCAAAATCCTAACCTGACATCAGCCGATATATTCTCCTCTAAGCGCTGTACGGTCAAGCAAATCGGATCCGTGGCCAGCCCTACTACCGATACCTATTTAAAGCAGACACAAGGAGGCAGCTATTTCAAAGGTCAGCAGGTAGAGCGAGTTGACGACATTTATGCCGCTGGTTTTTCTCAGTGCTACATTGAAACCTTAGAAAAATATCAGACCAAGGCTTATATTATAGCCCCAATCTTTGATGGTGAACACCTCTGGGGCTTATTTGCCGTTTACCAGAACTCTCGCCCTCGGCGCTGGCTTGATAGTGAGCTGATGCTGCTGTCATTACTCAGTGACCGTCTCAGTAGTATTCTCAAACAATTGGACATTACAGCCCAGCTACAGGAGAAATCGGAGCAACTGGATATTGCTGTTCAGGGAGAAAAAATAGCAAGTCGCTTGCTTGATAAAATACTTAAGAGTTCTGACATCAACAGTGTTTTCCAGACCGCTACTCAAGAAATCCGGCAGCAGCTCAAGTGCGATCGCGTCGCTGTGTATCGCTTCAATCGAGACTGGAGTGGTGAGTTTGTGGCTGAGGATGTGGCACATGGTTGGATACCATTAGTTGGATCGAGTATTAAAAAAGTCTGGCGCGATACCTATTTGGAGGAAACCCAAGGCGGTCGGTATCGCCACAATGAAACCTTAGCCGTTGATGACATTTACTTGGTTGGTCACGATCAATGTCACATTGACCTGTTGGAGCAATTTCAGGCTAAAGCTTATGTGATTGTACCGATTCTGCAAGGAGAAACCCTGTGGGGTTTACTCGCAGCTTACCAGAACAATGGCCCTCGTCACTGGCAGAAAATGGAGGTGGGTATACTGGCTCAGATGGGCCGACAATTTGGGGTTGGCCTCCAGCAAACGGAGTATGTTGAGCAACTGCGAGCACAATCCAAGCAACTGCTATTGGCTGCAGACCTAGAAAAATCAGCGGTCAAAATCATCAACAAGATCCGGCAATCTCGGAAACTGGATACCATTTTCAAGACCACAACCATAGAAATCCGTAAGCTTCTGATGGCTGACCGGGTGGGTCTGTTTCGGTTTGACCCTGACTCCGGTTTTAACGATGGAGAGTTGGTGTCTGAAGATGTGGTTAATGGGTACGATTCTATCCTCGGTAGCAAGGTTCACGACCATTGCTTTAGTCAACAGTATTCCCAGCACTATATTGAAGGGCGAGTACACACAGTTGCTGATATCTACAATGGGGACCTCAGCGATTGCTACATTGAGCTGCTAGCTCAGTTTCAAGTCCGGGCTAACCTGGTGGTGCCATTGCGTAAAGGGTCTCAACTGTGGGGATTTTTATGCATTCACCAATGCAGTCAGCCCCGTCAATGGCAGGAGTATGAGATTGATTTTGCCAAGCAAATTTCCCTTCACTTTGAAGTTGCCCTACAACAAACAGAGTACCTGGCCCAAGTAGAGGCAAAATCTACTCAGGTAGCTAAAATCGCACGGATGGAGCGAGCAGTAGTTGGAATCATCAACAAGATCCGTCAGTCTCGAAACCTCGATACCATTTTCAAGACAACTGCTATCGAAATTCGTAAGCTTCTTCAGGTTGACCGGGTGGGTGTATTTAAGTTTTACCCTAACTCTGGCTTTGATGATGGGGAATTGGTATCTGAGGATGTGGCATCAGGCTACAATGCCATGCTAGGAATCAAAGTTAACGACCACTGCTTTGGTGAACAGTATGCCCCTTACTATACCGAAGGACGTGTGCAAGCTGTTGCTGATGTGTACAATGCGAGTTTAAGCGATTGCCATATTGAGCTGCTGGCTCAGTTCCAAGTCCGAGCTAATCTGGTTGTGCCCCTACTTCAAGGACCATTATTGTGGGGATTGTTGTGCATTCACCAATGCAGTAAGCCCCGTCAATGGCAGGAGTATGAGATTGATTTTGCCAAGCAGCTTGCTCTGCACTTTGGGGTAGCCCTACAGCAATTGAGCTACCTGGATCAAGTGGAGGCCAAATCCCATCAGCTTGGCCAAGCTGCTGTGCGGGAACGAGTAGTAGCAAGCCTTAGCAACCATTTGTCCCAGTCTCTAGATGTTTATAGTATCTTCCAGAGTATTACCAAAGAGTTGCGGCAAGTGTTGGAAGCTGACCGGGTAGTAATCTATCGCTTTAACTCCGACTGGAGTGGTGAGTTTGTGGCTGAATCCATTGCCCCTGGCTGGCTTTCTTTGATCACTGAACAAGAAAGAGACGACCGCCTTAAGGTGGATACAACGGCTTCTGAGCGCTGCAGTGTTACAGCCCTGAGTGTTAATTCTCGTAATCATGTTGATACCTGCTTGCAAGAAACCCAGGGTGGGGACTTCGCCCAAGGTGACCGGTTCAAGAAGGTTGATGACATCTATGCCATGGGTTTCTCTCCCTGCTACATCAACACTCTGGAACAGTACCAAGCCAGGGCATATCTGATTATGCCGATTTTCCAAGGTGAAAAGCTCTGGGGGCTGCTGGCAGCTTACCAAAATACGGGAAGCCGTCAGTGGCAAGATACCGATGTCACCCTGATGCTCCAGATTAGTAATTCCCTGGGATTAGCCTTGCAGCGATCCCATTACCTAGATCAGTTACGAGCCCAATCTAGCCAACTCACCAAAGCAGCTCAAATTGCTCAGGGGGTAACCAAAATAGTCGGTAAGCTATTCCAGTCTCGGGAGGTAACGAAAATCTATGGTATCACAACCCAAGAAGTCCGGCAGTTGCTCAAATGCGATCGCGTCGCCGTCTATCAATTCAATCGAGATTGGACTGGTCAGTTTGTGGCTGAGGCAGTTGCCACCGGTTGGTTACCATGGGTGGGAGCGGATATGGAAGCTTTCTGGCCCGATACTTATCTACAAGACACCCAGGGAGGTCGGTATCGCCATCGTGAAAGCGTGGCCGTTGATGACATTTACACCTTTGGTTATTCTGACGGTTACCTAGAAACCTTAGAGCAATATGAGGTTAAGGCTTATATGCTGGCACCGATTTTTATTGAAGGAAGCTTATGGGGTTTACTGGGTACCTACCAAAATACTGGTCCTCGTAACTGGCAAGAGTTTGAACTCAACGCCCTGGCTCAGATTGGGGTGCAAGTGGGGGCAGCCCTGCAACAGGCTGAGTATCTGGCACAAATCCAGAACCAGTCCCAGCAGCTGACCAATGCCGCACAACGGGAGAAAGCCGACAAAGAAGCGGTACAGCGGGAGGTAATGCAGTTGCTTTCAGCAGTGCGGCCAGCTCTAGAAGGAGACCTGACTGTCCGAGCTCCGGTAACCAATAATGAAGTAGGTACCATTGCTGATGCCTACAATAACACTTTGCAAAGCCTGCGCCGGATCGTGACTCAAGTCCAGCAAGCCTCCAGGAAAGTTGCCCAAACGTCTGTTGACAGGGAATCAAACATTGCCTTGCTCACAGCCCAAGCCCAGCAGCAATTTATGGCTCTTGGTCAAGCCTTAGAGCACATCCAGACCATGGTTAATTCTACAGACGCTGTTGGTCAGAGTGCTCAACAGGTAGAAGTGGCAGTCCAAACCGCTAACCAAACCCTCCAAGAAGGGGATGCAGCAATGAACCGTACTGTAGATGGAATTCTCGAAATCCGGGAGACAGTGGCCGAAACCAGCAAACGGCTTAAGCGCTTGAGCGAATCCTCCCAAAAGGTTTCGAGGGTGGTCAACCTGATTAGCAACTTTACTAATCAGACCCAATTGCTAGCCTTGAATGCAGCTATTGAAGCCACCAGGGCCGGTGAGTATGGACGGGGTTTTGTAGTTGTTGCCGATGAGGTGCGTTCTCTAGCCCGTCAGTCAGCGGAAGCCACCACTGAGATTGAGCAGTTGGTGCAGGAGATCCAGAAGAGTACTGCTGAGGTGTCTACAGCCATGGATAAAGGGATTCAACAGGTTGCTCAAGGAACCGCTATGGTACAAGATACCCGTCTAACTCTCAATGCTATTGTTGAAGCCACCAGCCAAATCAGCCAGCTGGTAGAGGGTATTACCCAAGCCACCCAGGTACAGACCCAAGAGTTCCAATCCGTGACCACTACCATGACTGAAGTTGCAGGAATTGCCAACAAAACTTCTTCCGATGCCATGGAAATTTCTAAGTCTTTCCAAGAACTCCTAGCCATGGCGAAGAATCTTCAAGCCAGTGCTGACCAGTTCAAGGTTGAGTAGTCAAAAGCCATTGCTAAAATCCATTTAAAATGAATTTTAGCAAGGCAAAAGGCAAAAGGCAAAAGGCAAAAGGCAAAAGGCAAAAGGCAAAAGGCAAAAGGCAAAAGGCAAAAGGCAAAAGGCAAAAAGCAAAAGGCAAAAAGCAAAAGGCAAAAGGCAAAATGGGACTGGGATATATCTTTTTTATTTGATTTAAGACTAGATCCATTGTAAATTAACAACAGGTTAATTAAAAATTATAACTGTTTTTTTTTACAAAAATTACTAATAATACTAGCATTTTTTAGTCTAATCAGGTAGAGATAATTTTTTTGATTTTATCCCGATTCCCTTTCCCCTCCTGGGAGGGGTTAGGGGTGGGTTCCGATTCCCGATTCCCGATTCCCGATTCCCGATTCCCTAAGAATAAAATACCTCACCCAATTGACAACTGCTCTAATGACTAATGACCCGAAAATTCGTGAGCAAAGCTATCGCTACTTTCTCCAGGAAGCACCGGAACTGCTGCAAGTATTGGAAAACGATTTGCTGAGTTTGTCAGAAAACTATAGCATCAATAAAGTCAACAACTTGATGCGGACTACCCATACCCTCAAAGGCGCAGCAGCTAGCATTGGCTTGGAAACAATTGCCACGGTAGCTCACTCCTTGGAGGATGTTTTTAAAGCTCTGTTTAATCCCGACTTGTCTATTGATCCAGACATTGAAGCCTTACTGTTTCAAGCTTATGAGTGTCTACGTCTACCTCTGACTGCTGAACTCACAGGGGGGCAAATCGATGACACTGAAATCAAGAATCGAACTGCTGCTGTTGTTGCCCAACTCCAAGAGAAGCTGGGGGACTGTTTTGGTCACGAATCCTATCTACCCACCTCACTAGAATTGGGCTTCGACGTCACCCAGTCCATATTTGAAGTGGGGGTTAGCCAAGGGTTAGACCTAATCCAAGCTGCCCTAAATAGTCACAATCCCACTGAAATCAGCATCACAGTTCGCCACCAAGCAGACATTTTCTTGGGGTTAGGGCAATCTCTTAATCTACCAGGGTTTGCCGCTATTGCCAAAAATGCGATCGCAGCCCTAGACAACCATCCAAATCAGGTGGTCACCATTGCTAAGACCGCTTTGTGTGATTTCATGGCAGCACAAGCAGCGGTGCTAGAAGGGGATAGGACTCAAGGCGGTCAACCTTCTATGGTTCTGCAACAACTAGCTGACCTTAGGTGTTCAAGTCAAAATTCACAATTGACAATTCAAAATGAATCTTCTATCTTCGGCAACGGAAAAGAACAAGACCTTAATCGAGTTGAGCCCGGACTAGAAGAAGTAGAAGGTGTTGTTAATAATTCTTCCGTTACTCATCCAGAATCTAACAGAAGGAAACAGTCCCAACTTGTGGAAATGATCTGGGGAGAATCAACCCCACTAGATCACCAAAGCTCTGACCAAAGTAAAAAGTTGCAGAGGTCGGACCAAACAGAAATAGATGTCTTGGATGGAGAGATAGCCTCCCCTGAGCCAGAAGTCGGCACAGAAAAAAATGTTGTTTTCCACAACATGGGGATGATTGATGGAGATAATGAAAATAAAGAAAAAGGACAAGAGCCCTCAGTTATCACAGACGAGATCATCCCGCCCATAGGCAATGCCAGAAATGCCCCTCTAAACTCTTCCCATCTCGCCATAACTTCCTCCAACCAACATCCAAGCACACCATCATCTAGGGATCTATCTGGTACTGTGCGGATAAATATTGAGCATCTAGAATACCTGAATTACACCATTGGGGAATTACTAACCAACCAAAACCGCCAGTTGCTCGAAAATGAACAATTGCTGGCGGCAGTGCGAGTACTCCTTAATCGTATCGACCAACATCAGCAAGTGCTGGAGCAAGTGCAAGATTGGTACGACCGCCTGTTTATTTTGAGGCAACAACAGCAGATTAGGAAAAGGTTGCAGGTTAGCAAGTTTAATGTTGAAGGTTTAAACAAAAATAAAGCTACCGACCCAAATCTTAAGTCTTCTTCCTACTCTTGGCAAGAAAAAAGGTTGCAGGTTAGCAAGTTTAATGTTGAAGGTTTAAACAAAAACAAAGCTACCAACCCCAATTCTGCTGCCAACCTACCCTACTCGAACGCCAAAACCGAACAACTTAATAACCAAGGCCTATTGGCCACCCTAGGCTCTCAACCTGCCAACTTTCAACATACCAACTTTCAACCTACTAACCAAGGCCAAAAGGCCACGCTTTCGGCAAAGCCGACGCTGCGCGAACGCGAACAAGCCACTAACCTTCTTGATACAGACTATTTCGATGACCTGGAACTAAAACGTTATAGTACACCCGAGCTTCTGATTCAGTCAGTTGTAGAAGATGCTATTCAATTAACAGAAGCTGCCCTAGACATTGAGCTGTTCAGCACCCAATCGAGTAAGACTCTCGAACAACAACGTCGGTTGTTAACCAACCATCGTGATGTCTTGATGGACGCTCGGATGTTGCCTTTAGGGGAAATATTTAGTCGTTTTCCCCCTGTTCTCAAGCAGTTGTCAGCTTCCCACCATAAGCTGGTAGAGCTAAAAATCTCTGGTCATGATGTTTTAGTGGATAAAGTTGTTGCCCAGAAGTTGTACGACCCCATGCTGCATCTTGTGCGTAATGCTTTTGACCACGGCATTGAGACTCCTGCTCTACGACAACAACAGGGCAAACCAGAAAAGGGATTAATTGAAATCAGTGCTTGCCATCGGGGCAGACATTTGGTGATTGAAGTGTTTGATGACGGGCCAGGGTTGAATTTTGAACGGATTCGCCAACTAGCAGTAGAACGTGAACTGATAGACCTGGAACAGAGTAATACTATCAGTGAGGCTCAGCTGAGGAATTTGTTGTTTGAACCAGGCTTTTCCACTGTCTCTGGAGTGAATAACCTCTCTGGACGAGGTGTTGGTCTTGATGTTGTCCTAAACCAGGTCAAAGCTCTCAGGGGTTCCGTCCAGGTTGATTCTTCTCCGGAGCAAGGCAGCAGATTTAGACTACAAATTCCCTTGAGTTTAACCATAGATAAATTACTTCTGTGCCAGGCTGGGAGCGAAGTTTATGGTTTAATCACTGATCAAGTCTCCCAAATTATTATTCCTGAGGAACACCAGCTCCGAAGTTGGGAAGATGGTAAAGTTCTCTACTTGGGTACCGGGAGTGATCAACAACTGGTTAAAGTCTACCAACTTGGGCAAGTCCTAGATTATTCCTCTGTGCTTTCTCCATTCTCGGTAACCCATCGGCATCAACCTGTTGTTCCTAAAGAGACGATTAGACCAATCATTCTGATCCATTACCAGGATCAGCTTGTCGGTCTGGAAGTAGACCAACTGCTCGGAGACCAGGAGTTGGTGATTCGTCCTTTCGGGACAATGATTGTGCCACCCCCCTATGTGAATGGGGGCAGTATTCTGGCCGATGGTCGGTTGACATTGGTGCTGGATGGGACTGAATTGATCCAGTACCTGTCTGAGCAGCAAACCAATGCCAGTAAAAGGTTACAGGTTGGCACATTGAAGGTTAAAAGTTTAAGCCCAGATCAAGCCACCGAACCGATAGAAACCCTTTCGCAAAAGCAGCTTCCACCTTCAACCCTTGAACCGTTCTGGGTCAGACATAAATCAAAGGTACTCCTGGTAGATGACTCGATCACCCTGCGCCACACTCTAGCCATGACCTTAGAAAAGAATGGCTATCACGTGTTTCAAGCCCAGGATGGTTATGAAGGGATTGAACAACTACAGCATCAGACAGATATACAGTTGGTAATCTGTGATATTGAGATGCCTCGCATGAATGGGTTTGAATTTCTCAAATACTGTCAGCAAGATCCTGCTTTGGTAGATATTCCTGTCGTTATCCTCACATCCCGCAGTAACGATAAACACCGCTTGATTGCTGCACAGTTGGGGGCAAAGGCTTATATCACTAAGCCCTATTTGGAACACAAATTGTTGACAACAGTAACCGATGTTGTTGAGCCCATTTAACCCTTAATCAGGGAGTAGGGAATAGGGAGTAGGGAGTCGGGAGTAGGGAGTCGGGAGTAGCTGACAAGGGTAGGTTTTTTACAAAGGGGCGAGTAAGTACTTTTATTAGGTATAAATTGATAAAACTATGTATCAAAATACACAATTATTTCCGGGATAATTCTCCCCATTTACCGCTCTTCCCCTCCTAGGAGGGGTTAGGGGTGGGTTCCGACTCCCGATTCCCGATTCCCGATTCCCGATTCCCGATTCCCGACCCAAATGTAAAAAACCTACCCCTGTGAGGTAGGGAGTCGGGGGAATAAAGACTATACTGCATAAGTATTAAGTACCTGGACAAAAATAAACCTCGCTATATTAACTTGTGTAAAGTTGCCAAAAGTCCCTCTGCTCCCTGCTCCCTGCTCCCTATTTAAAGAGTTAATTTTAGTTTTGTCCGACTACTTATCAACAGTATAGTCAACCCTATATCCTGGAATGATTTGGTAATTTTTAATTAGTAATTTATCATTAATACGTAATTTTTTTTAGCCTAACAAATTATCAAAAAAAATAGCTAGCTATAAGAAGGTTAAATAAAGGCGATGTTATCCAATAATTCAACCCTAGAAAAATTCATGGTTTTTCAGATTGCTGACTATTCCCTATGTCTTGGGATTAGGGATGTCCTGAAAGTGGTAAATTTTACCACTGAAATCAGCCGGGATATCAAAACCATGGGATTAGTTCAGCTAGGCAAGCATACGATTAAAGTTTGGGATTTACATCAGCAGTTGGGCGATGGTAGTTTACCTCACCGAAGCCCTAACCAAAGCTTCTTAGTGATTATTCGTCCTAGGCACTCCGAACTTTGGGGAATTTTTGTGGATGATCTGCCCAATTTGGTGGAGTTACCCCAAGACATGATGCGACCTATCCCGAAGTCTTACCGTCAGGCCAGTGTTCTCGAGATGATATCTCATGCAGCTGTTATACCAAACGAAGCATCTACTCAGAAAATTTTTCTTTTGGATTTACAGCAAGTCGGTGCCTTGACTCCTTAATCGTCACTAAAAAACGCTATAATAAAAATCTAAACTTACCAATTACCATTTGTTAATTGTTAATTTGTAGCAATTAACAATTTTTTTATGGCTAATGACCAGAAATAAACTACACTATTAAAATTAACTCTAAGTTAGTTAACATGAGTACTTTTCGTGTTGGTATTGCTGGTCCAGTTGGTTCAGGTAAAACTGCTCTATTAGATGCATTGTGTAAAGCCCTGCGAGACTCTTATCAAATCGCTGTGGTCACCAATGATATATATACTCAGGAAGATGCCCAGTTTTTAGTTAGGAGTCAGGCTCTAGAAAGCGATCGCATTCTGGGTGTGGAAACAGGGGGTTGTCCCCATACTGCCATTCGGGAAGATGCCTCCATGAACTTGGCAGCCATTGAACAGTTGGAAAATCGCTTTACTGATTTAGACTTGGTGTTCCTAGAAAGTGGAGGGGATAACCTAGCAGCAACCTTCAGTCCAGAACTAGTAGATTTCACGATCTACGTTATTGATGTCGCTGCTGGGGATAAGATTCCTCGTAAAGGAGGACCAGGAATCACCAAGTCTGACTTGCTGGTGATTAACAAAATTGATCTGGCACCTCAGGTGGGAGCAGATTTGGGGGTGATGGAACGGGATGCTAAAAAGATGCGAGGAGATAAACCCTTTGTGTTTACGAATTTGAAAACTAAAGAGGGACTCTCTACCGTTATTGACTTGATAAAACTTGATATGGGCGCATATTAAGTCTCTTGAGAAGGTGGTAATAAACGTGTTGGAATAAAACCTAATGTGATCATGTGATAATGGGTGGTAATGATACTGTTTTATTTGTTTGTATTATAGCATTTATCCCTTGGTTTAAAAATGCTAGATAATTAATTATTATCTTATAGTTTAGCAATTTTAATCTACGAGAAAAAAATGTATTAAATTATACCTAAATTTAGGTAAGCTGGTAGAGCCAACCTTATGGAGATTCCCACAAGCCAAAACCCCGCGTTTTTAAACCGGGTTAGAAGTTACCGCAAGAATAGGGCAGCCTTTATGGTTGGTCGGCTATGCATAAAAGGTTTAAAACTTTGAGGCGCGACCCATGGCGAATTTAATTCGCCTATGGAAAGCGCGCCTCCATGATTAAGGCTGCCCTAATAAACAGGTTTCGTCTCAGGGATGTAGGCTCGCTGCGACTTTAGTCGCCGTGAAAAAGACGAATAAAAGACTTGTTACTTTTTGCTAAGTGTGTTAGCATAATAACATAACAGAAGAGGTCGAGTTCTGATGATCATACTTGAGTTTAAGGCATACGGAAAAAAAGCACAGTATCAATCTATAGACGAAGCTATTCGGACTACTAAATTTGTGCGGAATAGTTGTCTTCGCTTGTGGATGGATAACAAAGGGTTAAGCAAATACGACTTAAATAAATATTGCAAAACCTTGGCCAAGAATTTCCCTTTTGCCAACGAATTGAACTCAACAGCTCGACAAGCTGCGGCTGAAAGGGCATGGTTAGAAGTTACCGGAGTGTACTCAATTCCATTAAATAAACATGATACCGTAGTTATTGTTTCTCTGCTCTGACAAGTTACAATGAATATGTACGTTAACTCATAGACTCAGAAAACGGAGGATCTCCTACAATCCTTTTCTAGCTTACAAATGCACATTGCGCTGGAGAAGAGGAAGCATATTACTACCGCCTCCGTGTGGCAATCGTGGTTCAGGCCAATGACCAGTCTGTGGGTCTGGTGGTGTCGCAAGTCAATGAGATTGAGTTACATGAATTGGAGCAACTCCAGCCACCGACTCCTGGCTTATTTCCTCAATCACTACTGCCTTTTCTGCTGGGGTACCTGCCTGGGGATGGCAGTACAGTCTTGGATGTCAAGGCTATTACTGAGTTTCCCCTATGGCAGACACATCAAGAAGGGGAGTCTTGAGGTTTTTCGAGCAAATCAATGCCATCAAACCAATTATGACTGGTTGACAAGCTCGTCACTAACTCTGCCCATTGAACAGTCGATTGGCAGGGTTACTACCGACTCGATTGCCTCTGAAATGCCATCATGGTCGGCAATTTTACCATTATCAGATGTTGAAAAAAGCGAAACTATAACTATGTCAACACTTGATCAATCTAAGGAAATACTCACATCTTCGTCCCAACTCAATCAATCATCGAGTAATGGTAATGGCAAAGGGACACCTACCGGGTTGAAGCTCCACCTAGCCGTGGATATTGAGGAATACTGCAAGGGTGAGCGGCAGTGGTTATTCCACCTGGCCACCCAGATGCGCAAAGCAGAAACTAGTGATGCCCTGTTGAGAACCACCGTGACTGAGGTTAGTCAACGTTTACGGGTAGACCGAGCCTTGATTTTTCGCTTCCAGTCCGAGAATCGAGGTACGGTGCTAGTTGAGTCGATGGTGGGTGGTTATACTCCCAGCCAGGAGGAGTGCCTGCCGGTGATGGCTTTTGGGGCAGAGAATCGGTCAGCCTATGAGCAACAGGAAGTTGTAGCCCTTAATGATATTAATGACCGGGCTCTGAGTCCCTTTCAACTCCAACTGCTGGAACGATTCCAGGTCAAAGCCAGCTTAAGTCTACCGATTTTGCTCGATGGGCAATTGTGGGGCTTACTAGTGGTGCAGCAATGTTCTGGTTCTCGGGAATGGCAGGAAGCTGACATTAGTCTGCTCTACCAAGTTGTGACTGAACTTCGGCTGAGTCTGATGCCAGTGGAATTCAGTACCCGACGGCGAGAGCAGCTGAAGCAAGAAAAGGTCTTGGCTCAAATTTTGGCCACAATTCCACCGTCAAATGTACCGGAGATTGCCCTGGGCAACATTTGTGAAGAACTGCGCTTGTTTTTCAAGGCTGATCGGGTAGTGGTTTATCGCTTCAATCGAGACTGGAGTGGTGAATTTGTGGCTGAGTCAGTTGCAGAGGGTTGGGTGAAGCTGCTCCAAGACCAAAAGCAAAATCCTAACCTGACCTCAGCAGATCTATTCTCCTCTAGCCGCTGTACCGTCAAGCAAATCGGATCCGTGGCCAGCCCTACTACCGATACCTATTTAAAGCAGACACAAGGGGGCGGCTATTTCAAACGTCATCAGGTACAGCGAGTTGACGACATCTATGCCGCTGGTTTTTCTGAATGCTACATTGAAACCTTAGAAAAATACCAGACCAAGGCTTATATTATAGCCCCAATCTTTGATGGTGAAAACCTCTGGGGCTTATTCGCCGTTTACCAGAACTCTCGCCCTCGGCGTTGGCTTGATAGTGAGGTCATGCTGCTGTCACTAGTCAGTGACCGTCTCAGTAATGTTCTCAAGCAATTGGACATGGCAGCCCAGCTACAGGAGAAATCGGAGCAACTGGATATTGCGGTTAAGGGGGAACACATAGCCAATCGCTTGCTTGATAAGATACTTAAAAGTTCCGACATCAACAGTGTTTTTCAGACCGCTACTAAAGAAATCCGGCAGCAGCTCAAGTGCGATCGCGTTGCTGTCTATCGCTTCAATCGAGATTGGAGTGGTGAGTTTGTGGCTGAGGATGTGGCACACGGTTGGATACCCTTAGTTGGACCGAGTATTAAAAAAGTCTGGCGCGATACCTATTTGGAGAACACCGAAGGCGGTCGGTATCGCCACAATGAAACCTTAGCCGTTGATGACATTTACAACGTTAATTACGATCAGTGTCATATTGACCTGTTGGAGCAATTTCAGGCTAAAGCTTATGTGATTGTACCGATTCTGCAAGGGGAAACCCTGTGGGGTTTACTGGCAGCTTACCAGAACAATGGCCCTCGTCACTGGCAGAAAATGGAGGTGGGTATACTGGCTCAGATCGGCCGACAATTTGGGGTTGGCCTCCAGCAAACGGAGTATATTGATCAACTGCGCGCAAAATCCAGCCAACTGTTAAAGGCTTCAGACCTAGAAAAATCAGCAGTCAGAGTCATCAACAAGATCCGGCAATCTCGGCAACTGGATACCATTTTCAAGACCACAACCATAGAAATCCGTAAGCTCCTGATGGCTGACCGGGTGGGTCTGTTTCGCTTTGACCCTGAGTCTGGCTATAACGATGGAGAGTTGGTCTCTGAAGATGTGGCCAATGAGTACGATGCCATCCTGGGTAAGAAGATTCACGACCATTGCTTTAGTGAAGAGTATTCCGCCCACTATGTCGAAGGGCAAGTACACACAGTTGCTGATATCTACAATGGGGATCTCAGTGATTGCTACATTGAGCTACTAGCTCAGTTTCAAGTCCGGGCTAACCTGGTGGTGCCATTGCGTAAAGGACCATTACTGTGGGGATTGTTGTGCATTCACCAATGCAGTAAGCCCCGTCAATGGCAGGAGTATGAGATTGATTTTGTCAAGCAGATTGCCCTACACTTTGAAGTTGCCCTACAACAAACAGAGTACCTAGCGCAAGTAGAGGCCAAATCCACCCAGGTCGCTAAAACCGCACGGATCGAGCGAGGGGTAGTTAGAATCATCAACAAGATCGGTCAGTCTCGAAACCTCGATACCATTTTCAAGACAACTGCTATCGAAATTCGTAAGCTTCTTCAGGTTGACCGGGTGGGTGTATTTCGGTTTTACCCTAACTCTGGCTTTGATGATGGGGAATTGGTATCTGAGGATGTGGCATCAGGCTACGATGCCATGCTAGGAATCAAAGTTAACGACCACTGCTTTGGTGAACAGTATGCCCCTCACTACACCCAAGGACGAGTGCAAGCGGTTGCTGATGTCTACAATGGGGGACTGAGTGATTGCCATATTGAGCTGCTGGCTCAGTTCCAAGTCCGGGCTAATCTGGTTGTTCCCCTACTTCAAGGACTTCAGTTGTGGGGATTGTTGTGCATTCACCAATGCAGTAAGCCCCGTCAATGGCAGGAGTATGAGATTGATTTTGCCAAGCAGATTGCCCTGCACTTTGGGGTAGCCCTACAGCAATTGAGCTACCTGGATCAAGTGGAGACCAAATCCCACCAGCTTGCCCAAGCTGCTGTGCGGGAGCGAGTAGTAGCAAGCCTTAGCAACAATTTGTCCCGGTCTCTAGATGTTTACAGTATCTTCGATAGAATCACCAAAGAGTTACAGCAAGTGTTGGGAGCTGACCGGGTAGTGATCTATCGCTTTAACTCCGACTGGAGTGGTCAATTTGTGGCTGAATCCATTGCCCCTGGCTGGCTTTCTTTGATCACTGAACAAGAAAGAGACGACCGCCTTAAGGTGGATCTAACCACTTCTGAGCGCTGCACTGTTACAGCCCTAAGTGTTAATTCTCGTAATCATATTGATACCTACTTGCAAGACACCAAGGGTGGAGACTTCGCCCGAGGTGACCACTTCAAGAAGGTTGATGACATCTACACCATGGGTTTCGCTCCCTGCTACATCAACACTCTGGAAAAATTCCAAACCAAGGCATATCTGATTATGCCGATTTTTCAAGGTGAAAAGCTCTGGGGGCTACTAGCCGCTTACCAAAATACCGGACCCCGTCAGTGGCAAGATACCGATGTCACCCTCATGCTCCAGATTAGTAATTCCTTGGGATTAGCCTTGCAGCGATCCCATTACCTAGATCAGGTGCGAGCCCAATCTACCCAACTCACCAAAGCGGCTCACATCGCTCAGGGGGTAACCAAAATCGTCGGTAAGCTATTCCAGTCTCGGGATGCAAATACCATCTATCATATCACTACCCAACAAGTCCGGCAGCTGCTCAAATGCGATCGCGTCGCCCTCTATCAATTCAATCGAGATTGGACTGGTCAGTTTGTGGCTGAGGCAGTTGCCACCGGTTGGTTGCCATGGGTGGGAGCCAATATGCAAGCCTTCTGGCCCGATACTTATCTACAAGACACCCAGGAAAGTCAGTATCGCAATCGTAAAAGCGTGGCAGTTGATGACATTTACACCTTTGGTTATTCTGACGATTATCTGGAAACCTTAGAGGAATATGAGGTTAAGGCTTATATGCTGGCACCGATTTTTATTGAAGGAACCTTATGGGGTTTACTGGGTACCTACCAAAATACTGGTGCTCGTGACTGGCAAGAGTTTGAACTCAACGCCCTGGCTCAAATTGGGGTGCAAGTAGGTGCAGCCCTGCAACAGGCTGAGTATCTCGCACAAATCCAAGACCAGTCTCAGCAGCTCACTAATTCAGCACAACGGGAGAAAGCCGACAAAGAAGCGGTACAGCGGGAGGTAATGCAGTTGCTCTCAGCCGTGCGACCAGCTCTAGAAGGAGACCTCACCGTCCGAGCTCCGGTCACCAACAATGAAGTAGGTACCATTGCTGATGCCTACAACAACACTTTACAAAGCCTGCGCCGGATCGTGACTCAAGTGCAACAAGCCTCCAGGAAAGTTGCCCAAACGTCTGTTGACAGGGAATCAAACATTGCTTTGCTCACAGCCCAAGCCCAGCAGCAATTTATGGCTCTTGGTCAAGCCTTAGAGCACATCCAGACCATGGTTAATTCTACAGAAGCTGTCGGTCACAGTGCTCAACAGGTGGAAGTGGCAGTCCAAACCGCTAACCAAACTCTCCAAGCAGGAGATGCAGCAATGAACCGTACTGTAGATGGAATTCTGGAAATCCGGGAGACAGTGGCCGAAACCAGCAAACGGCTTAAGCGTCTCAGCGAATCGTCCCAGAAGGTTTCGAGGGTGGTCAACCTGATTAGCAACTTTACGAATCAGACCCAATTGCTAGCCTTGAATGCAGCCATTGAAGCCACCAGGGCTGGTGACTATGGACGGGGTTTTGTCGTTGTTGCCGATGAAGTGCGTTCTCTAGCCCGTCAGTCAGCGGAAGCCACCACTGAAATCGAGCAGTTGGTACAGGAGATCCAGAAAAGTACCGCTGAGGTGTCTACAGCCATGGATAAAGGGATTCAACAGGTTGCCCAAGGAACCGCAATGGTACAAGATACCCGTCTAACCCTCAATGCCATTGTTGACGCCACCAGCCAAATCAGCCAGCTGGTAGAGGGTATTACCCAAGCCACCCAGGTACAGACCCAAGAGTTCCAATCCGTTACCACTACCATGACTGAAGTTGCAGGAATTGCCAACAAGACGTCTTCCGATGCCATGGAAATTTCTAAGTCTTTCCAAGAACTCCTAGCCATGGCAAAGAATCTTCAAGCCAGTGCTGACCAGTTCAAGGTTGAGTAGTCAAAAGCCATTGCTAAAATGCATTTTAAATGGGTTTTAGCAATGGCAAAAGGCAAAAGGCAAAAGGCAAAAGGCAAAAGGCAAAAGGCAAAAGGCAAAAGGCAAAAGGCAAAAGGCAAAAGGCAAAAGGCAAAAGGCAAAAGGCAAAAAGGGACTGGTATATCTCTTTTTGATTTTATTGACTATATACCTTTTCAAGGTCTTCTTAATTAAGAATGGCATGTTTTTGTTTAATACAATACCTAATTTATTAACTTTGTATAAAAAATAATAAGACTATCATTTTTTATAATAATCAGGTAGAGATCAATTTTTTGATTTTATCCCGACTCCCTTTCCCCTCCTGGGAGTAGGGCTGTTTCAAACTTTAGTAAGTTAACGATTATTGGAGATAGGGGGATAGGGGGATAGGGGGATAGGGAAATCAACTAAAATTTCCCGAAAAATACCCAAATTTAGTCATTAAAATCTGACGAATTAGCCGCCTTCAATCAACTAAAATCACTAACAATTTGTTAACGGCCTTGGTGTAAGGGAACGATAAATTTGCCCAAAATCCTGAGTATTCGCGCTCCTTTTCTCCCCATCTCCCCATCTCCCCATCTCCCCATCTATTTTTGGCGAGAATGAAACAGCCCTGCCTCCTGGGAGGGGTTAGGGGTGGGTTCCGACTCCCGATTCCCGATTCCCGATTCCCTACTCCCGATTCCCGATTCCCGACTCCCTACTCCCTACTCCCTACTCCCTAAGAATAAAATACCTCACCCAATTGACAACTGCTCTAATGACTAATGACCCGAAAATTCGTGAGCAAAGCTATCGCTACTTTCTCCAAGAAGCACCGGAACTGCTGCAAGTTTTGGAAGAGGATTTGCTGAGTTTGCCAGAAAACTATAGCATCAATAAAGTCAACAACTTGATGCGCACTACCCATACCCTCAAAGGTGCAGCAGCTAGCATTGGCTTGGAAACAATTGCCACTGTCGCTCACTCCTTGGAGGATGTTTTCAAAGCTCTGTTTAACCCAGACTTGTCCATTGATCCAGACATTGAAGCCTTACTGTTTCAAGCTTATGAGTGTCTCCGCCTACCTCTAACCGCTGAACTCACAGGCCGGCAAATCCATGACACCGAAGTCAAGAATCGAACTGCTGCTGTTGTTGCCCAACTCCAAGAGAAGCTGGGGGACTGTTTTGATCTCGAATCCTATCTGCCCACCTCAGTAGAATTGGGCTTCGACGTCACCCAGTCCATTTTTGAAGTGGGGGTTAGTCAAGGGTTAGACGTAATCCAAGCTGCCCTAAATAGTGATAATCCCACTGAAATCAGCATCACAGTTCGCCACCAAGCAGAGGTTTTCTTGGGGTTAGGGCAATCCATTGATTTACCAGGATTTGCCGCTATTGCCAAAAATGCGATCGCAGCCCTAGACAACCATCCCGATCAGGTGCTCACCATTGCCAAGACGGCTTTGTGTGATTTCCAAGCCGCACAAGCAGCGGTGCTAGAAGGGGATAGGACTCAAGGCGGTCAACCTTCTATGGCTCTGCAACAACTAGCTGACCTGAAGTGTTCAAGTCAAAATTCACAATTGACAATTCACAATCAATCTTCTGTCTTCCGCAACGGAAAAGAACAAAAAGAAGCTGATACACAATACATTGTGATAGATAATTGGTCTTCCCTGGATTTATTCATCGAGTCATTCCCCAATCCCAAGTTGAGTAATAGTGACCCAAAACAAGACCTTAATCCAGTTGAGTTCAGAGTAGAATAAGGAGAATATTTTGTTAATAATTATGAGGGAAACAGTAAATGTAAATTATCCCATAATTATGAATTTATTACCCCTGTTGTAGAAGCAGAAATTATTTATTATCATAAACAGCCTAAAGAAGAGAAGGAATATAATAAAAACAAGACGAAAAAAAACGAAATACAAGATAACCAAACAACATTATCTTCTTCTTCTTCTTCCTCTTCTTCCCCCCCTCCCCAATCCTCTCCTTCTTCCGTGACTCATCCAGAATCTAAAAGAAGGAAACAGTCCCACCTTGTGGAGATGATCTGGGGAGGGTCAACCCCACTAGATCACCAAACCTCTGATCAAAGTAAAGAGTTACAGAGGTCAGACCTTCGAGATATAGATGTCTGGGATAGAGAGATAGCTTCCCCTGAGCCAGAAGTCGGCACAGAAAAAAATTTTATTTTGCACAACATGGGGATGATTGATGGAGATAATGAAAATAAAGAACAAGGACAAGATCCCTCAGTTATTACAGACGAGATCATCCCCCCCATAGGCAACACTAGAAATGCCCCTCTAAACTCTTCCCATCGGACCATAACTCCCTCCAACCAACATCCAAGCACGCTATCATCTAGGGATCTATCTGGTACTGTGCGGATAAATATTGAGCATCTAGAATACCTGAATTACACCATTGGGGAATTACTAACCAACCAAAACCGCCAGTTGCTCGAAAATGAACAATTGCTGGGGGCAGTGCGAGTACTCCTTGATCGTATCCAGCAACATCAACAAGTGCTTGAGCAAGTACAAGATTGGTACGACCGCCTGTTTATTTTGACGCAACAACAGCAGATTAGGAAAAGGTTGCAGCTTAGCAAGTTTAACGTTGAAGGTTTAAACAAAAACTTTGCTACCGACCCCAATCTTAGTTTTTCTTCCTACCCTTGGGCAGAAAAAACCTTGCAGGTTAGCAAGTTTAACGTTGAAGCTTTAAACAAAAACAAAGCTACCAACCCCAATTCTGCTGCCAACCTACCCTACTCGAACGCCAAAGCCGAACAACTTAATAACCAAGGCCTATTGGCCACGCTAGGCTCTCAACCTGCCAACTTTCAACATAGCAACTTTCAACCTACTAACCAAGGCCTATTGGCCACCCTACGCGAACAACATACCGACTATTTCGATGACCTGGAACTAAAACGTTATAGTACACCCGAGCTTCTGATTCAGTCAGTTGTAGAAGACGCTATACAATTAACAGAAGCTGCCCTAGACATTGAGCTGTTCACCACCCAATCCAGTAAGACTCTCGAACAACAACGTCGGTTGTTAACCAACCATCGTGATGTCTTGATGGACGCCCGGATGTTGCCTTTAGGGGAAGTATTTAGCCGTTTCCCCCCTGTCCTCAAGCAGTTGTCCGCCTCCCACCATAAGCTGGTCGAGCTAAAAATCTCTGGTCATGATGTTTTAGTGGATAAAGTTGTTGCCCAGAAGCTGTACGACCCCCTGCTGCATCTTGTGCGTAATGCTTTTGACCACGGCATTGAGACTCCTGCTGTCAGGCAACAACAGGGCAAACCAGAAACAGGATTAATTGAAATCAGTGCTTGCCATCGGGGCAGACATTTGGTGATTGAAGTGTTTGATGACGGGCCAGGGTTGAATTTTGAACGGATTCGCCAACTAGCAGTAGAACGTGAACTGATTGACCTGGAAAAGAGTAATAGTCTCAGTGAGGCTCAGCTGAGGAATTTGTTGTTTGAACCAGGCTTTTCCACGGTCTCTGGGGTGAATAACCTCTCTGGACGAGGTGTTGGTCTTGATGTTGTCCTAAACCAGGTCAAAGCTCTCAGGGGTTCGGTAATAGTTGATTCTTCTCCGGAGCAAGGCACCAGATTTAGACTACAAATTCCCCTGAGTTTAACCATAGATAAGTTACTCCTGTGTCAGGCTGGGAGCGAAGTTTATGGTTTGATAACTGATCAAGTCTCCCAAATTATTATTCCTGAGGAACACCAACTCCGAAGTTGGGAAGATGGTAAAATCCTTCACTTGGGAAAGGGCAGTGATCAGCAAATGGTTAAAGTCTACCAACTTGGGCAAGTCCTAGATTATTCCTCTGTGGCTTCTCCATTCTCGGTCACCCATCCCCATCAGCCTGTTGTTCCTAAACCGACGATTAGACCAATCATTCTGATCCATTACCAGGATCAGCTTGTCGGTCTGGAGGTAGACCAACTGCTTGGAGACCAGGAGTTGGTGATTCGTCCTTTGGGCACAATGATTGTGCCACCCCCCTATGTGAATGCAGGGCTGTTTCAAAGTTTAATAAGTTAACGAGAAAAGGAGATAGGGGGATAGGGGGATAGGGGGATAGGGAAATAGCTCAAAATTTTCCGAAAAATCCCCAAATTTAGTCATTAAAATCTGACGA